>DATLVW010000803.1:0-4548 GCA_035577085.1 Thermoanaerobaculia bacterium | reverse complement strand
TACGTAGGTCGGACTCTCCAGTCCGACATCACGAGCAAGTCGGACTAGAGAGTCCGACCCACGTAGACTCGTTCCTGAACTACAACCGCATCGGCCCGGAAGAACACGCAATCGCGGAAGACGGGTGAAGGCGAGATCTACGTAGGTCGGACTCTCCAGTCCGACATCACGAACAAGTCGGACTAAAGAGTCCGACCTACGTAAACTCGTTCCTGACCTACGACCGTATCGGGCCCGAAGAGCACGCAATCGCCGAGGACGGGTGAAGACGAGATCTACGTAGGTCGGACTCTCTAGTCCGACATCACGAGCAAGTCGGACTAGAGAGTCCGACCTACGTAAACTCGTTCCTGATCTACGACCGCATCGGCCCCGAAGAGCACGCGATCGCTGAAGACGGGTGAAGACGAGATCTACGTAGGTCGGACTCTCCAGTCCGACATCACGAGCAGGTCGGATTAAAGAGTCCGACCTACGTAAACTCATTCCTGACCTACGACCGCATCGGCCCCGAAGAGCACGCAATCGCGGAAGACGGGTGAAGACGAGATCTACGTAGGTCGGACTCTCCAGTCCGACATCAAAAGCAAAGTCGGACTAGAGAGTCCGACCTACGTAAACTCATTCCTGACTTACGACCGTATCGGCCAGGAAGAGCGCGCAATCGCTGAGGAGGGTAAGAACAGCGTAGCGCCGACGGCTCGTCGGCTGGTCCGCCGCCGGCCCGGCGGCAGTACCATGCGCGCCGCATGTACTGGCGCCTTCTGCGCGACAACCGCGACTTCCGGCTGCTCTACGCCGGATCGCTCATCTCGCTCGGCGGCGACTGGTTCCTCACCGTTGCGCTGCTCGATCTCGTTCTGCAACTGACCGGCTCGGCCACGCTGGCCTCGCTGATGCTGCTCTGCCAGACCCTGCCCATCTTTCTCGCCACGCCGATCGCGGGGCGTGCCGTCGATCGGATGGATCGCCGCAAGCTGATGATCGCCGTCGATCTGATTCGCGCGGTGGCCTGTCTGCTTCCGCTCTTCGCGCGGACGCCCGCGATGCTGCCCTTCGCATACGCCGGCGTCGTCATCATCTCCATCGGCTCCGCGTACTTCGAGCCGGCGTCGCAAGCAGCGCTGCCGAACATCGTCGCGCCGGAGGATCTCAGTGCTGCGAACGTGCTGATGGGATCGACGTGGGGGACCATGCTTGCCGTCGGCGCGGCGATTGGGGGAGCGGTGACGATGCGCTTCGGACGCGATGTCTCTTTCGTTGCCGACGGCATCAGCTTCCTCGCTTCGGCCGCCTTTCTTTGGCGCATGCGCTCGCGGTTCGCCGAGGAGCGGCATCAGGATCATCCGCCGCTGCTGGAGTCGATTCGCGAAACGCTGCGTTACGCGCGCGGCAATCCGCGCGTTCTTGCCCTTCTGACGTCGAAAGGCGGCTACGGACTCGGCGCGGGCGTCATCGCCATGCTCAGCATCTTCGGCAAGGAGATCTTCCGCGCCGGCGCGTTCGGTATCGGCCTTCTCTTCGCCGCGCGCGGACTCGGTGCGCTGTTCGGGCCGTTCATCCTTCGCGCAGTCGGCGCGCGGCGCGATGATCTGCAATACCGCCTGATCGGATTCGCAGTGCTCCTGTTCGGAGGCGGCTACATGGCTCTCGGGCTCTCACGCTCACTCCTCGTCGGTTCCCTCGCCGTCTTCGCCGCGCACCTCGGCGGCGGCGCGCAGTGGCAGACATCGACGTACGGACTTCAGCGCGAGACACCCGACTGGATTCGCGGCCGCGTATTCGCCGCCGACTGGGGCTTCGTCACGCTGACGATGAGCATCTCAAGCCTGGCTGCGGGGATCGCATCCGATCGTTTCGGTCCGATGATCGCCACGGTTGGCGTGGCCTCTTTGGCGATCCTTTGGGCGATCGTTTGGGGGGCGTGGACTTGGCGGCTGTGGCGTTAGAAGCGTTTCACCACAGGGACACAGAGGTCACAGAGGTTTTCTTTGTGTCCTTTGTGCCTCTGTGGTGACAACTCAAACCGCCCGCCTGATAGAGTCCAGCAAATGATTCTCCGCCCCTACGAAGGCAAATCCCCTCGCCTCGGACAACGCGTCTTCATCGCCGAAAACGCCACGCTCATCGGCGACGTTGTCCTCGGCGATGACTGTTCCATTTGGTATGGCGCCGTCATTCGCGGCGATGTTCATTCGATTCGGATCGGTGCGCGGACGAACATTCAGGACAACTGCGTGCTGCATGTGACGAACGATACGCATCCGATCGAGATCGCCGAGGAGGTGACGATCGGGCATGGGGCAATCGTGCATGGGTGTTCGATTGCGCGCGGCGCGCTGATCGGCATGGGCTCGCGTGTTCTCGACGGTGCGCGCGTCGGCGAGCTCGCGCTCATCGGCGCAGGCGCGCTCGTGAGCGAGGGGATGGAGATCCCGCCGCGCACGCTCGCGGTTGGTGTTCCGGCGAAGGTGAAGCGCGACTTGCGCATCGATGAAATCGTCCGGCTCGAGCAGTCGTGGCGCAACTACGTGGGGTATAAAGACGCGTACTTGAAAAGCTGAGGGCAGAAGGATGAAGGATGAACTTCATCAGCCGGCACTCATCCTTCATCCTGCAGCATTCATCCTTCAATGAGAACTATGACTCGAACCTACGCAGGCACACTCGACAAACAACAGGCGAACCAGGCCGTGACCATCGCTGGCTGGGTGCAGAAGCACCGCGACTTCGGCGAGCTCGTATTCATTGACGTTCGCGACCGCAGCGGTATCGTGCAGGTCGTCGTCGATCGATCCAAAGGCGCGAGCGAAGAGCTGCTCGCCGCCGCCAAAGAGCTGCGCTCCGAATACGTCGTCCGTATTGCGGGCGAGGTGCGCGAGCGCTCCGAGCAGACCAAGAATCCCAAGATGCCGACTGGCGAGGTGGAGCTGATCGCCTCGTCGATCGAGCTTCTCAGCCGTTCCGAGACGCCGCCCTTTCCGATCGACGACGAGGTCGACGCTGCCGAAGATCTTCGCCTCAAGTATCGCTATCTCGACCTGCGGCGCCCGCTGTTGACGCGCAACCTGATCCTGCGCGACCGCATCGCGCACGGCGTCCGCGACTACATGCACCGGCAGGGCTTCCTCGAGATCGAGACACCGATCCTGACAAAGTCGACGCCGGAAGGGGCGCGCGATTACCTCGTGCCCAGCCGCGTCAGCAAAGGAAACTTCTACGCGCTGCCGCAATCGCCGCAGATCTTCAAGCAGCTGCTGATGGTCGGCGGTCTCGATCGCTACTACCAGATCGCCCGCTGCTTCCGCGACGAGGATCTCCGGCGCGACCGGCAGCCGGAGTTCACACAGATCGACATCGAAGCCTCGTTCATCGACGAAGAGTTCGTTTTCGGGCTGATCGAAGGGATGTTCGCGGAAGTCTTCCCGCTGGCAGGCATTCCGATCACGACGCCGTTCCCGCGCATGCGCTGGCAGGAAGCGATGGAGCGCTTCGGGATCGACCGGCCGGACACGCGGTTCGGGATGGAGTTGATCGACATCACTGCCGCGGCGAGGCAACTCGAGTTCGTCCCGTTCCGCGAGGCCGAGACCGTACGCGGGATTGTCGTCCCTGGCGGCGCGGCGCTCTCGCGAAAACGCATCGATGACCTGACCGAAGAAGCGAAGAAGCTCGGGGCATCCGGACTGGTCTGGATCAAGTTCGACGCGCAACGCGGCTCGTCGATCAAGAAGTTCCTCGACGATGCTGCATTCGACTCAATGCGCGGCGCACTGCAAGCGAATGAAGGCGACATGGCTCTCATCGTCGCTGGAAAGACGACGCGCGCGTGGGACGTCCTCGGATCCCTGCGCCTTCGCGTCGCCAAAGAGCGGGGACTGATCCCCGCCGACCGCTGGGACTTTCTCTGGGTCATCGACTTCCCGCTGTTCGAGTGGGACGAAGAGAGCGGCCGTTTCTTCGCGCGTCATCATCCCTTCACCTCGCCGCGCGTTGCCGATGCCGACATCATCGAGAGCGATCCCGGCGCCACGCTGGCGCGCGCGTATGACGTGGTCATGAACGGCCTGGAGCTTGGCGGCGGTTCGATCCGCATCAACACGCCCGAGCTGCAGTCGCGCATGTTCCGCGCCCTCGGCATCACCGACGACGAAGCCCGCGAGCGCTTCGGCTTCCTCCTCGAAGCCTTCCGCTACGGCGCTCCGCCCCACGGCGGCGTCGCCCTCGGCTTCGACCGCATGGTCATGCTGATGGCCCGCGCCGAATCGCTGCGCGAAGTGATCGCCTTCCCGAAAACCGCGCGCGCGCAAGACCTCATGAGCGAGGCGCCGGGACGGGTGGACGAGAAGCAGTTGGGCGAGCTGGGGATCGGGATCAAAGGATGAAGCCGGAAGGGATGAAGGCTGTTGCGACTTCATCCCTCATCCCTCATCCTTCATCCTTCCAATGACTCCCTTCATCACCATCCGTCAGGCCTCGGCCTCCTATCCCGTTTACGCCGGCCGCGAACTCCTCGGCGAGGTCGCATCGCTCATCCATGCGCGCGCC
>DATLVW010000802.1:0-2235 GCA_035577085.1 Thermoanaerobaculia bacterium | reverse complement strand
CACAGACAAGAGTGTCTGTGCCACACAGGCCCGCGCTTCTGGCGAGGGCCGAACGATGGCTAAGAACGGGTTTTATGTGGCACAGACACTCTTGTCTGTGCTCTTTTCAAGGTGCCGCGAACCGAGCATCCGCCACGAACTCCCGATCGGTTAGCGAACGGAGAAACTCGGCGAGATCCGCTTGCTCTTCGGCGCTCAGTGTGAGCTTCCGCGCCGTCACGTAGCGCGCGATCACTTCATCGAGTGTGCCGATGCTGCCGTCGTGCATGTACGGTGCGGTCAGCTCGATATTGCGCAGCGTCGGCACGCGGAACGCCCCGTCCGTCACGCCGTTGCGCACGAGGACGGGCTTGGTGTTCGGATGGCCGGCGTAGCGCGATTCGCCCGAGAAATTGAAGCCTTGATGACACTCCGAACATCCGGCGCGAGGGGTGAAGAAGAGACGCATGCCGCGCCAGGCGGACGGCGACAAGGCATCCCGATCGTCGAGGTAGACGAGACGATCGTAGGGCGAGTTGCCGGAGATCAACGCACGCTCGAATGTGGCAAGGGCGTTGGCGATATTGCGGATCGAAACTGGCCGCCGTTCGCCCGGAAAGGCGGCGCGGAACATCGCGGCAGTCGGGGGATCGTCACGGAATCGCGCCACGATCTCGGCCTGGTGTCCATCGACGCCCAGCTCGATTGGATGCGTGTTGAACATCGGCACGAGGGCCTGCTGTTCGAGCGAGCGCACGCGGACGCTGTCCCATGTGTAGCTGGCGTTGTAGCCGGCGTTCGTCAGCGTCATGGCGTTGCGCGAATGCACTTGGCCGGTCGATCCGATGGCAGTGGGACGCCCATCGCTGAACGCGTGGCTCTGCTGATGGCAATCGCTGCACGATTGCGTTCCGTTCGCGGAGAGACGCCGGTCGTAGAAGAGACGGCGTCCGAGGGCGAACTTCGCATCCGTCTGAAGATTTTCCGGCGGCGTCAGCGGAAGGGGAAAGCCTGGCGGAAGGCGCCAGGTGAAGGTTGCAGGCGCGGGTTGATTTCCGCTGCTGCATGCCGCGGCGACGATGAACGCCGCCGCGGCGAAGGAAGGCAGGAGATGCTTGAACCGATTGCGAGAACGCAGTTTCACCACGAGCGGAAGCTGGAAGTCTGGGACGTGAGCGCCGCGGTCTGGGTGTGGATGACTTCGCGCTCGTCGACCCATTTCGCGAACGCATCGAGCTGCGCGGCTTCGAGGCCGGCGGCATTGGCGCGGCGTGAGGCGACGAAGCCTTTCATCGCGATGAGCAATGCATCGGCGCGCGGACGGTCGGCGGCGAACAGCCCCATGTAGGTCTTGCGCGCGTCGTCGATTCTGTTCAGCCCGAGGTAGGCCTCGGCGCGGTACTCGAGCGCGGGAGTGTAGTCGGGCTGGATGGACAAGGACTTGTCGTAGGCAGCGAGCGACTCATCGAACTTGCCCATCTTGCGCAGCGTGAATCCGAGCTCGCTGTAGGCCTGGTAGAGAGTCGCATCGTTCTTCACGGCCCGCTCGAAATCGGCGGCGGCGTTCTCGAGCCCTTTGGCGATTTTCGCCTGGAGCTTGGCGACTTTCTGCGCGTCGGTAGAGGCCTTCATCTCGTCGTGCGTTTTGGCGAGACCATCGAGACGGCGCTCGGCGGCGTTGTAGTAGTCGACCGCCATATCGTGCGGCGACCGCTGCTGCTGCATCGATGGCGACGGCGCCGAGCCCATTCCCCCTCCGCTCGACCCCGAGGCGATGAGCGACGGGACGGCGAGAACGGCGACGCAAAGGGCGGTGATGATTGCTCGTTTCATGGACTTCCTCCCGCGGTAATTATGAACCTCGGCGGGCAGAGTGGCGTGAGCAATCGGTGTCAGGGTTCGGGGTGGGTCATCGGAGGGTGCATCGGAGTGGGGCCAGACCTTTGGTTATCGACTCAACGCTTCGACGATCAAGGTTCGTTCGACTGGGAGTGGGGCCAGACCTTCGGTTAGCGGCCTGGTTCGATTGGGGCCAGGCCTTTGGTTATCGATTCACGCTGCGATGATCAAAAGGTTGTGATCGGTACGGTCGACGCGCACACGATCGGCGTGGTGGTCAACGACGGCGGCCCCATCGTCATGTGTTCCGGCTCTGGACGGAGACACCGCTCAAAGCTTTTCGTGTCCAGCCAGAGCGCCAGCATTGAGTTCCGAGGTGACGAGCTGGTGGTCATGGCAGCGGATGAGGCGCGGTTC
>DATLVW010000801.1:0-6045 GCA_035577085.1 Thermoanaerobaculia bacterium | reverse complement strand
GTACCAGGCCAGGATGAAGCTCGGCGAGATCGGGCCGGGCGTCGTCTTGCCGAGGCGGTCGAGCGGCTGGTCGAGCGAGTCAGTCATGCTGATATCAATGACCGGCTTCCGATCCGCGCCGATCGTGATCGAGTTGACAATGATCTTCAGACCCGGGCGAATGAAGGCGAGGTCGCTCGCAGTCGCATAGGCCTCGACCTGGCTCGGGGAGAAGCGGGGTTTCGCGGTTGGGGGCGCGGGCGCGGCGGCCCGCGTCCGTGAGTCGGTTGCCGATAGCGGAAGCGCCAGCAACGCGACGGTTAGAAGCATCAATGCGGCGCGCCTGATCAGGTTGTTCATTCGGTCCTCCAAACGACCGTTACATTCATGTGAGACATCACGCGCATACGGTAGGGTCACTTGGAACGATCGGGTATGCGCCGCCGCACCGCTGTCAGGTGACACGTGTCACCGCGTCTCGTGACCGGGGCCGCGGATGCGGGAGCGGCGTGTCCGTATCGTGCCGTAGCATGAAACGAACAACGATTGGCCTGCCCATCATCTTCTTTTTTGCTTCCGCTGTCTGTTTATTTGCTGGAATTCTGGACGGCCTGCTAATTGCCCCTGCCGAGCAGCACATGGGCCAGGTACAGCGAATCATGTACATCCACGTTCCGACAGCGTGGACGGCCATGCTCGTTCTGACCTGGGCCTTCCTCTGCGCGGTGATGTTTCTCTTCCGCGCAAGCTGGCGCTGGGACAGCCGGCTCGAAGCGGCGCTCGAAGTCTCCGTCCTCCTCTGCTTCCTTCTCTGCGTTCAAGGCTCGATCTGGGCCAAACCGACATGGGGCGTGTGGTGGGATTGGGATCCACGGCTAACGACGACGGCAGTTCTATTGATGGCGTTCGTCGGAATCGTGGCGCTGCGTCACTTCCTCGCCGATGCGGCACAACGCGCAACCTGGTCCGCGGTAGCAACGATCATCGCGTACGTCGATGTCCCGATCGTCTACTTCTCGGTGAAGTGGTGGAACTCGCTTCATCAGCAGCCGTCGAGCGCGTCGACGATCTCGCGCGATTTCCTCATCCCGCTGATGCTGAATTTCGCCGGCATGCTCTTTCTCGTCATCGGCCTGATGACGATCCGCGGCCGCACGGCTCTGCTCCGTCTCGAAGATGAGATGCTGCCGCCGCCGCTGCCCGCCGCAATTCCAACGGAGGTGATGGCATGAACGGCATCGTTACCGGAGGCTGGAACTTCGTTCTGGCCGCATACATCGTGACCGGGACGGTCCTGGTCGCCTATTCGATTCACACCATCCGCGAGCTGCGGCAGAAACTCCAGATCCGCGCAGCACTCACCAGAGTCACGAAAGGAACGTCATCATGAGCAACGAACCGAAACCATCCCGCTTCTCCGCCCGCACCGGCTTCTTCCTCGGCGTCGCAACAGCAGCCGTCATCGGCGCCCTCGCCTTCGCCGCAGTCCGCTACGACGGCAATTCGAAAGCAACGATCACTGCGCCGGTCACGCAGGTCGCCGCCTCTGCCGCAACGACCGAAACGTTTCCGCTCGCCGAGCATGTCGCCGCGATGAACGGGACAACGCAGGAAGCCGCAGCCACGCCGACCGCCCCAGCGCTGGTATCGCCGAAAGCCCCTGCAACGACTCTGCTCTCCGGAACGATCGAGCTCGATCCATCCGCCGCGAGCAGCGTCACCGGAACGGTGACGGTATTCGTGATCGCCCGCGACAAGAAAGGCAAAGGCCACCCGATCTTCGCCAAGCGCCTCGACGTCGCCTCCTTCCCCACCAAATTCACCCTCGGCCCCCAGGACTCCATGATGGGCGGCGCCCCACCCGACACCGTCTCCGTAGAAGCCCGAATCGACCTGGATCACGACGCCATGACGAAAGAGCCCGGCGCGCCATCAGCGAAGATCGAATCGGTAACGATGGGCAGCAAGGATTTGACGCTGACGTTGAAGCCGTAGGGTTTTGTCACGCGGGGACGCGGGGTTCTACTTCGCGTCTTCGCGTCTTCGCGTGAGCCAGTGACCCGGCCCGGTCAGAACTCGATTGTGAATCGGTTGTGCGGTCCTGCGTAGGTCAACGTCGCGCCGCGCAAGATGTCGCGGCCGATGAGGCACTGATACGGCACGCCGCCCATTGGCGCCTCAATCGCGAAGACGTTCTCGACGACGAAGTCTTCGGAGAAGTAGACGTTGATGTGGTAGCGATTACAGATCAGCGCCGCGGTCGTCGATGGCGTGACAATCGCGGCAACACCGACTGGCTTGATGCCGAGGCGCGATACGACATCTGGATTCAACACCGTGCTATGCGCGCCGGTATCAATCACCGCCGCAATGAGTTGAGGCGGCGCGACACGAACGCCCAACGGTGTGAGCGCGTTGATCAGCTCACGTGATGGCCCAACAGAAATCTGAAGACCCGGACCGGAGGCAAGAAGGTCGGCGACAGTACTGGTGAATGTTGGCAATCACATCCCCAGGTTGAACGACGTGAAGTTCAGGGGCACGTCCGCCTCGACGATGTGCTTCACGAGGAATGCCTCGTTCCCAAACCGCCGGTAGCCATCGCGAATCGCTTCCACCTCACTGCCAAAGATATCGACGAGGTCACTACCCTTCACGAGCGCGTACTTACCCGCAGCCCGATCGAGGAGGTTTAACCTGAGCCGCTCGAACACGTCGAGCTCAGTCTGCAATTCGACGGTCCCGGATGTGGTCATGAATCGCTCCTGCCTTCGAATGCGTCAAGCAGATCGGCGGGAAGAGGATCGTCAAAATCATCGGGCACGACAAACGAGCCCGCCGCGAGACCAAAGGGCCTCGGCCGGCGTACGCCTTCGATCGGGCGAATCTCCGCAACCGGCCGGTCATGCTGCGTCACGACGAGTGTTTCGCCTTCGATCACGCGATGGAGAAACCCTTCCGGATCTCTCGTCACCTCTTCCACGCTGACGTTCATGGCGGTTCAAGTTTAGCAAAGAACAACACCGCATTGGTTGACGCTCGTCGTGATGATGTTTGGTTCTCTTCTCACGCGAAGGCGCGAAGACGCGAAGGTTCTACTCCGCATCTCCGCGTCTCCGCGTGACCCAATAGCGATTGCCTCGGAGCAATTCACGACCATCCCTCGAATATCATGTGCGCCGCATGGCAGATCACGAAGAGACGCAGCAGACGGAAGTTCCCGAATCGGAGTTGATTCGGGTTCGGCGGGAGAAGCTCGAGCGCATCGTTGGGTTGGGGTTTGATGCGTATCCGACCAAGGCCGATGTCGATACCACCATCGCTGAGGTGGTGGCGAAGCACGGCGAGAAAACGGCGGCAGAGCTGGAAGCCGCGCCGGTTCAGGTCAAGATCGCCGGGCGCATCATGGCCATTCGCGAGTTCGGGAAGACGGCCTTTCTCGTTCTTTCCGAGAAGACGGCGCGCATTCAGGTCTATTGCCGCAAAGACACGCTGCCGGAGCGGGAGTGGGCGCTTTATCAGAACCTCGACACCGGCGACTGGGTGGAGGCGTCGGGCACGCTTTTCCGCACGAAGACCAATGAGCTTTCCGTCAAGGCCGCGCACCTCGGCTTTCTCGTGAAGGCGCTGCGGCCGCTGCCGAGCAAGTGGCATGGGCTGACCGACGTCGAGCAGCGCTACCGGCAGCGCTACGTTGATCTGATCGTCAATGACGGCGTCAAGGCCACGTTCGAGACGCGCGCCAAGATCGTGCGCAGCATCCGCAACTACTTCGACACGCATGGCTTCATCGAAGTGGAGACGCCGATGATGCAGCCGATCGCCAGCGGCGCGGCGGCGCGGCCGTTTCGCACGCACCACAACGCGCTCGACATCGACCTCTTCATGCGCATCGCACCCGAGCTGTACCTCAAGCGGCTCATCGTCGGCGGGCTCTCGCGCGTCTACGAGATCAACCGCAACTTCCGCAACGAAGGGATCTCCACGCAGCACAACCCCGAGTTCACGATGCTGGAGTTTTACGAGGCGTACGCCGACTACAACGACTTGATCGCGCTGACCGAGGAGCTGCTGAGCGCTCTGGCAGCCGAGGCGTGCAATAGCGATACGGTTGCGTTCCGCGGCAACGAGATCCGCTTCACGAAACCGTTCGCCCGCTACACGATGAAGGAAGCGATCGCGCATTTCGGATCGATCGATCCGGCGGACATCGAAGACCGCGGCAAGCTTGAGACGCTGGTGGTCAAGCGTGCGCATCGCGATCCTGCAGACGTGACGAAGATGAACACGGGCAAGCTGATCGCGGAGTTGTTCGAAGCGGTATCCGAGGAGCATCTCATCCAGCCGACGTTCATCACGGACTTTCCGACCGAAGTCTCACCACTTTCAAAACAGCGACGGGACGATCTCGAGATCGTCGAGCGATTCGAGCTCTACATCGGGGGGATGGAAGTGGCGAACGGATTCTCGGAGCTGAACGATGCCGACGAACAGGACCGGCGCTTCCGCCAGCAACTCGGCGAGCGCGAAGCCGGCGACGACGAGGCGATGCAGATGGACGAGGATTACGTCAACGCTCTCGAGTACGGCATGCCGCCAACGGCCGGAGAAGGCATCGGCATCGATCGCCTGGCGATGATCCTGACGGACTCGCCGTCGATACGGGATGTGATCTTGTTTCCGTTGATGAGGCCAAGAGAAACGTAGGTCGGACTCTCTAGTCCGACTGCCCGTGATGTCGGACTGGAGAGTCCGACCTACGTTAGACCACGTTTTTCTTCCATCCCAATGATCGAAACAAGAATCGCCCGCCGTTACCTCTGGGCCGCTCGCAAGCGGGCGCATACGGCGTTTCTTTCGTCGATCTCGATGCTTGGACTTGCGGTCGGCGTGGCCACGCTGCTCATCTCGCTGGCGCTGATGGCGGGATTGCAGGGGCAGATCAAGCGGCGGCTCATTGCGTCGAGTCCGCAACTGCTGATCGAGCCGGCGGGGGCGCCGACGATCGACGACGCGAAAGCAATCGAGACCGCTGCGCGGCGGTTAGGCGTCACCGACGTGCGGCCTCTCGTCACCGGCATCGGCTGGGGAGCCAACGATCGCGAGCGGCGCGGACGTCCGATGCGCATCCGATCGGGAGCTGCCCGCGAGCTGCCTTCCAATGACGAGATCATGGTCACGCGCGACTTCGCCGCCGCGATCGCGCTCGACACCGGCGAGATGATTACAGTCGTCTCCCCGCGCACACGCCTCACGCCGTTCGGCCCGATGCCGGTCTGGCGAAAGTACCGAATCGCCCGTCTCTCTTCCGAACCGGTCAACGATGAGTCGGCCGACGGCATCCTCAACCTCGGCGAGACGGAGAGCCTCTTTGGCACCGGCGGCAGGCCGACATCGATCGAAATGTACGGCCCGGAGGAGCGCGCCGAGGAGATTCAGTCGGCGCTGGCCGGGCAGTTTCCGGGCGTGCAGGTCAAGACGTGGAAGGAGATCAACCGGCCGCTCTTTCTGGCGCTGCGTCTGGAGAAGATTGTGATGTTCGTGACGATCTCGATGATCATCTTCGTGGCCGCGCTGAACCTCATCTCCTCACTCTCGATGCTCATCCTCGAAAAACGTCCCTCCGTCGGCGTTCTGCGCACTCTCGGCGCAACCGAGCGGACGATCCTCATCATCTTTCTCGAAGTGGGCCTCCTCATCGGCATCTCCGGCACGATCCTCGGCAACCTCTTCGGTCTCAGCGCGTCGTGGCTCATCGATCACTACCATATGGTGCCGTTGCCGGCGGGCATCTATCCGATCGCATACCTGCCGCTCACGATCGATCCGTCGGATGTGATCGGCGTCAACGCCGTGGCCATCGTCCTGTCGATCATCGCCACGTGGTACCCCGCGCGGATGGCGTCGCGGCTCGATCCGATCGCAGCGATCCGGGAGGAAGCATGAAACGAACATTCGCAGCGGCGGCCGTATTTTTCTTCGTGGCATCGTGCGCGAACATCGTTCATCACGATCTGACGCTGACGTTCGACGATCAGGGCGAGCGCGTCACCGTGGCCTCTGTCA
>DATLVW010000800.1:0-6522 GCA_035577085.1 Thermoanaerobaculia bacterium | reverse complement strand
TCCCATCGCCGGGATCCTCAACATGTCACAACTGAATAAGGTGAATTATGGCTATCGAAACTCTCATCGAACCGCGCGAGGCAAAGCCGCAGGGCAAACCCAATCTCGTCGAGATGAACTGGGATCCCATCACGCGGATCGTCGGCAGCCTCGGCATCTTCACCAAGATCGATTTCGAGAAAAAGCGCGTGGCCGAATGCCACAGCACGTCGTCGATTTTCCGCGGCTACAGTATCTTCATGAAGGGCAAGGATCCGCGCGACGCCCACTTCATCACCAGCCGGATCTGCGGCATTTGCGGCGACAACCACGCCACCTGCGCCGTCTATGCGCAGAACATGGCCTTTGGCGTAAAGACGCCTTCGCTCGGCGAATGGATCATTAACCTCGGCGAAGCCGCCGAGTACATGTTCGATCACAACATCTTCCAGGACAATCTGGTCGGCGTCGATTACTGCGAGCAGATGGTCAAAGAGACCAATCCCGCTGTCTGGGATAAAGCGCAGCGAACGCCGTCGCCGAACGCCGACAAGCATGGCTACAAGACCATCGGCGACATCATGACGTCGCTCAATCTCTTTACCGGTTCGTTCTATCGTGAAGCGTTGCAGATGAGCCGCATGACGCGTGAGATGTTCTGCCTGATGGAAGGGCGCCATGTGCACCCGTCGACGCTCTATCCGGGCGGTACCGGCACTGTGGCCACCATCCAGCTCTTCACCGACTACATCGTCCGGCTGATGAAATACGTCGAGTTCATGAAGAAGGTCGTCCCGATGCACGACGACCTGTTCAACTTCTTCTACGAGGCATTGCCGGGATACGAAAAGGTCGGACTGCGCCGCACGTTGCTGGCCTGCTGGGGCTCGTTCAATGATCCCGACGTCGTCGATTACACCTATCGAAACATGGATCAGTGGGGCAAGGCGATGTACGTGACGCCTGGCGTCGTCGTCGACGGTAAGGCAGTCACCCACGATCTGGTCAAGATCAACCTCGGCATCCGGATTCTTCTCGGCTCATCGTTCTATGACGACTGGGCCAAAGAAGAGACCTTCGTCAAGTACGACCCTCTTGGCAATGCGGTCGATCAGCGCCATCCCTGGAACCAGACCACCATTCCGAAACCACAGAAGCGCGATTTCAACGGCAATTACACATGGGTCATGTCGCCGCGCTGGTATGACGAGCGGACGAAGGACTATCTCGCGCTGGAGACCGGCGGCGGACCGATCGCGCGCCTCTGGTCGACCGCGCTCGCGAACATGGTCAACATCGGTTACGTGAAAGCGACCGGCACGTCGGTACAGATCAATCTTCCGAAGACGGCCATGCTCCCCGAGGCGCAGTTCGAATGGAAGATTCCGGCGTATGGGGTGAACACGATCGAGCGCAATCGCGCACGTACCTATTTCCAGGCCTATGCCGCCGCCTGTGCGCTCTACTTCGCCGAGCGCGCGCTCGAAGATCTCAAAGCCGGGCGCACGAAGACCTGGGCGGAATTCAGCGTGCCGCAGGAGGCAATCGGCTGCGGGTTCCATGAAGCAGTTCGTGGTGTCCTCTCGCATCACGTCGTCATCCGCGACGGGAAGATCGCCAACTATCACCCGTACCCGCCCACGCCCTGGAACGCCAATCCGCGCGACGTCTACGGCACGCCGGGCCCGTACGAAGATGCCGTGCAGAACACGCCGATCTTCGAGGAGAACGGCCCCGACAAATTCAAGGGCATCGACATCATGCGCACCGTGCGCAGTTTCGATCCCTGTCTGCCGTGCGGCGTGCACATGTACGTCGGCAACGGCAAGGTCATCGAGACGAAGCACTCGCCGATGTTCGGTGCGGCGGCCGGAGCGTGAGCATGCCCGAATCGGCCCTGCAGCAGCGGACGAACGAGATCGAGTCGCTGGTCTCGAAGCTCGACACCCTCGGCGACGACGAAGCGCGCGCGACGTCGCTCGCTCTCGTCCGCGCGCTGACCGATTTTTACGGATCGGGCATCGAGCGAATTCTCGAGATCACCGCGGAACGCACCGGCGTCGAGACGATCGATCATCTTTGCGAAGACCCGCTCGTCAGCTCGCTCCTGCTGCTGCACGGGCTGCATCCGCTCGACATGGCAACGCGGGTCGAGCAGGCCCTCGAGCGCGTCCGCCCGTACCTCGGATCGCACGGCGGCGGCGTGGAGCTCGCCGGCATCGACGGCAGCATCGTCCGCCTGCGCATGAAAGGGACGTGTCAGGGATGCCCATCGTCAACGCGCACGATGAAGCTGGCCATCGAAGACGCCGTGTACGAAGCGGCGCCCGAGGTGACAGGCATTGTCGCCGAGGGGCAGGAGGCCGAGGCGAAACTGAGCGTAAGGAGTACGGAGGCCCAAGGCGGGTGGGAGGAGGTCGGCGTCACCACGCTTGCCGACGGGTTCTCGACCACGCTCGTCGTCGGCGGGCGCTCCGTCGTGTTCTGCCGCCTCGGCGAGAGTCTCTACGCGTACGGAAGCGTCTGTGCGCGATGCGGCGCGGGGCTCGAAGACTCCACGCTCGAATCGGCATCGCTCGTCTGTGCCGCATGCAAGGAACATTTCGAAATCGCCGGTGCCGGACGCGGACGGGGTGAGCCGGCCGTTCATCTCGAGCCGTTTCCGCTGTTAATCGAAGACGGCCGCGCCATGGTTGCCGTCCACTGAACGAGTTGCAACGAAGGAGGAAGCGATGCCCAGCTCGGATGCGCCGTCCCACTCGATTACGGACCGCAAAGGTGAGGAGACCGCGACGACCGATCACTCCGGACGCGATGGCGAGACCCGCAACGAGCGCGACGCCACCAGCATCAATCCCGACAAACGGCGGCCGATCGCTCCGGGCATGCCCGAGCTGCCTCCGGCCTGATCATGCCCAGTCTCAACCGCGATACCCGCTCCCTCGGCATCCTGCAGCGCTTCGTCAAGCGCAAGAGCGACTCGGAAGAGCGTTGTGAGCTCTGCAGCGCTCCGTTGCGCGGCGGCCATCAGCATCTGTGGGAGATCGCGAAACGGCAAGCGGTCTGTTCGTGCGATGCCTGCGCGATTCTCTTCAGCGATCAGAGCGGGCCGCGATTCCGTCGTATCCCACGCGACATTCGCTCGCTCGCCGCGTTTGCCTTGAGCGACGAGCAGTGGGCCTCGCTCAACATCCCGGTCGACGTCGCGTTCTTCTACCGCGACACCAACGCCGGACGCACGATCGCGATGTATCCGAGTCCTGCCGGCGCCACGGAATCCGCGCTGACCTTCGATTCGTGGACGGAGCTCGAGAACGACAACACGGTCCTGGCCACGATGCAGCCGGACATCGAAGCGCTCCTCGTGCGGCGGGGACGCGCAGCCCACAAGCACTACCTCGTGCCGATCGATGAGTGCTACCGGCTCGTCGGACTGATTCGCATGCACTGGCGCGGTCTGTCGGGCGGCAGCGAAGTCTGGATCGAGATCAATCGCTTCTTCGATGATCTCGACCAGCGCGCCCGACCCGCGCGCGAAGAGGCCGCACATGCCTGATCTCGACTTCGCGGTGGAGGGGGCCGAGGCGATTCCGTATGCGGCCGCGCCGGCGATCGGATTCAGAGTCCGCATCCGCAACGCCGATCCGTTCGAGGCGATCCGCAATGTCGCGCTGCAGGTGCAACTGCAGATCGAGCCGGCGCAGCGCTCCTACAACGCCGGCGAGAAGGAGCGGCTCAACGATCTTTTCGGCGATCCGAGCCGCTGGGGACAGACGCTGAAGACGCTCCTCTGGACGCGCGCGCAACTGTTCGTGGCGCCGTTCACTGGCGAGACTGTGGCCGAGGTGCTCGTTCATTGCACGTTCGATTTCAATGTCGCCGTGACGAAGTATTTCGCCGGTCTGGAAGCCGGCTTCGTTCCCGTCACGCTCCTTTTCAGCGGCACTGTGTTTTATGAAGGGGACGGACGACTGCAGATCGGTCAGATCTCCTGGAGCCGCGAGGCCACGCACCGGCTTCCGCTGAGCGTCTGGCGCACGATGATGGATCTCTATTATCCGAACACGGCGTGGATGTGTCTGGAGCGGCCGGTGTTCGATCGGTTGATCGATTACAAGACGCGGCGCGGAATCGAAACGCTCGACCGCGCGCTCGACGACGTTCTCGACGCCGCCGAGGAGATGCGCAGCGGCCTCGCCGCGGAGGCCGTGCAGCGATGAGCGACCGCATCGAACGGATCGTCAATGCCGTTTTGTACGAGGGCTACATGCTCTATCCGTATCGCGCGTCGTCGGTGAAGAACAGGCAGCGCTGGAACTTCGGAGTCGTCGTCCCCGAGGTGTACCGAAGTGCAGTCGATCCGTCGGAGCGATCTGTGCTCAAGACCGAGTGCCTGTTGGAAACGCAGATGGACACGACGGTCTCGATCTGCCTGCGCTTTCTGCAGTTGGTGAAACGCGAAGTGACCGGCGGCGCGACATCGATCGATCCGCTGGAAGGTTGCGACGAGACGATCGAGCGCGAGCTTGCTCTTCCCGAGCTGCGCCCTTCAGGAATGAGTCCGTTTCGTGTAGCCATCGTCATTCCGGATAGCACCAGCGAGACGACTGAGAACGGTCAGACGATCGTCCGAACGAACGAAGCGATCCGCGGCGAGGTCGTCGTGGAATCGAAATACGCGGGTGACGATGCCGTGCTGCTTTCAGTTTTCATCGCGAACTCCACGCCGATCGATGCGAGCGCCGCGAGCCGCGATGATGCGCTTCGCCGTTCGCTCCTCTCCGCCCACGCCGTGCTGACCGCACACGACGGCGACTTCGTTTCGCTGATCGATCCGCCGGATCGCTTCGCCGAGGCGGTCGCGAGTTGCCGTCAGGATGGGCTGTATCCGGTTCTGGCGGGGGAAGAAGGCGACCGGCAAACTGTGCTCGCTGCGCCGATCATTCTTTACGATCACCCGCAAGTCGCTCCGGAGAGTCCGGACAATCTCTTCGACGGCACGGAGATCGACGAGATCCTCACGCTTCGCATTCAGACGTTGAGCGATGACGAGAAGCGCGAGATCCGCGGCGCCGACGCGCGAACACGCCACCTGCTGGAGCGCGCCGACAGCCTCGATCGCGAGTCACTGGCCCGGCTTCACGGCACCTTGCGCCGCGAGCGGCCTGACGGAAGCGCGCCATGAGCGATTGGGATCCGTTCGCTTCGTCCACCGTCGACAGCGTCTCCGTCTTCGGCCACGAACTGCGGCGCGGCGACCGCGTCCGCCTCTGGCCGCAGAAGACCGCCGACATCGTCGACCTCGCCCTTGCCGGCAAGGAAGCGACGATCGAAGCGATCGAGCAGGACCTCGAAGATCGCGTCCTCTTCGCCGTCGTCATTGACGACGATCCCGGCAACGACATGGGCATGCTGCGCCAGCCCGGACACCGATTCTTCTTCTCGCCCGACGAGGTCGAGCCGCTCGCGCTCGATGCAGATGTGCCGAGGGACCTCGCATGAGCGTCCTTGTTGCCGGCATCGGAAACATCTTCCTCGGCGACGACGGATTCGGCGTAGAAGTCGTCCGGCGTCTGGCGTCCGAGGAACTACCCCCCGGCGTGAAGGTCAAAGACTTCGGCATCCGCGGCTTCGATCTGGCCTACGCGTTGATGGAGGATCACGAGCTTTCCATTCTCGTCGACGCCACGCCACAGGGCGGCACGCCGGGAACGCTCTACACGATCGAAGTCGATCCCGGCCAGATCGATCGCGCCGCGGATGCGACGATCGATACGCACGCGATGAATCCGGTGCGCGTTCTGCAATTGGTCAAAGCGATGGGAGGCGAACCGCGCTCGATCCTGGTCGTCGGTTGCGAGCCGGCGATTCTCGAAGATGAAAACGGCATGATCGGACTCAGCGACCCGGTGGAAGCGGCGGTCGATGACGCGGTCTCGATGGTGAGGTCGCTCATTGCCGGCCACGAACAACGGCAACGCTCGATTCCCATCGATGCCACAGTTTGAGGAGGTCACATGGATCTGTTCGAAAAGATTCTGCTCGGCATTGTGGTGATCGGGTTTCTATTGGGGCTCGTGTTTTTCTCCAAAGACCTGGTGCGCTATCTGAAAATCCGCGCGATGTAATGCACGAGCTCTCCATAGCGCTGAGTATTGTGGAAGGTGCCGAAGAGGAAGCGGCGCGTTGCGGTGCCGCCGGCGTCCGATCGGTCTACCTCCGCCTCGGCCTCCTCGCCGGCGTCGTGAAAGAGGCACTATTGTTCGCTTACGAACAGGCCTGCGAAGGAACGCTGCTCGAGGGATCGCAACTGGTGATTGAGGACGTCCCAGTGCTCGTTCAGTGCCCCGTCTGTCATGAGCCGCGTTCTCCTCACTCCTTGTGGCGGCTCGAATGCGCGACGTGCGATACGCCTGCCGCCGGCATCGCACAAGGAAGAGACCTTCAGATTTTCGCAATGGAAGTCGTCTGATGAGCTCCGAGCCGCGCCTGGTTGAGGTACGCCGCAACGTCATGAAGAAGAATGACGTCCTGGCGCGCGCG
>DATLVW010000799.1:0-4188 GCA_035577085.1 Thermoanaerobaculia bacterium | reverse complement strand
CTTTCCGGCCGTCCCGACGCTGCAAAGGAAGAAGTCGTCGTAGAACCACGACGCGCCCGCCGGCCGGTGTGCGTAGACCGTCTTCAGCCAATCGATCTCGCTCATCGCCGCAGGTGGAACGGCCGGTGTGCGTAGCAGTCCGTTCGGCGGCATGTCGAAGAAAAAGAATCGTGCCTCGTCGGAAGTCCTGCGCGTGAGATTGAATTCATCGCGCCACTCGATGCGGTTGGAGGCGATCGTCGCCAGCGGCGCAAGGACGAGCAGCGCAATCGTGATCGCGCGCCGCTTCAATGTGCTGACGCCGGCCACGAACGCGATCGACAGAACGAGCCACGGCATCAGCGCGAAACGCGGCTGCATCACCTTCGAAACCGGAACGATCGGCCCGACCGCCAGGACCATCGCCACCACGAACAGCACGATCGCTTGACGGCTGCGAAGCGCGAGGAGAGCGCCGATCGCAATCAGCGAGACCAGAGCGATCCCGCCCATCGCCAGCACCAGATGAAACGGAAGCGTCGCGATCAAGTGCGGCCACTCGCCGGGCAGGACTGCCCATCCGTAACCGCCGACGAGCGTGCCGATCACGGCGCGGCGCAGTGCCAGATAGCCGATGAGCGCAACTGCATGGGGAAGGGCGAAACGTGCGCGCGTACGCCAGTCCCGCTCCGGAAGCACGATCAGAAGAACCACCAGCGGAACGACCGTCTCCTTCGCCAGCATCGCGGTTAAGTAAAGAGCCGCGGATAGCACGGCGAGCGATATGCGGCCGCCGCGCAGGGCGGTGACGTACACGTTCGCAGCGATCGCGCCGAACACCAGCGCCACGAAGTAGTGAACCCCCGACAGCGCCATGGTCAGGCTGCAGAGCGATACCGACGCCACGAACATCAATGAAGCTGCAGCCGCGGCCGGTTGATCGAAATAGCGCCGCAGCAGCGCGTAGAGCGCAATCGAGGACGCCGCGATCATCGCCAGTTGCGCGAGATACCAGCGTGCGATGTCGAGCCCGAATGCCGCCAGCTCCCCTTCCGTGACGATGAGCAGCAGCGGCGTGTACAGCTTCTGCGGCCAGACCGCGCTATCCAGGAAAAACGAGCGCAGCCCGTGATCGACGACGAGATGAATCGTGTAGGCGTCGTCCAGCGTCAGCCAGAGGTTCGTGACCTTGTGGTACAGAGTCCAGACCACCGCTGCGAGAAGCAGCGCGATCGACGCATCGACGATCAGCCGGCGTCTCATGCCGAGTAGCGGCCCCGCATGAGATTTCGCTTAACGCTCAAGAGGTCGAAGAGATGAAGCGGAAGGTGCAGGATCGCGGGAACGCGCGTCGGCCGTGAGACGGTGGCCTGCGCAACCGGCACGCGTGCCACGCGAAATCGATTCGTCACCGCGATGGCGAGGTATTCGACGTCGTACAGACCGCGGTCGAGCGTCTGCAAGCTGGCCATGCGTAACGCGGCCTCCCGGCGGAATGCCTTGAACCCGCACTGCGTGTCGAAGAAACGTACGGAACGAAAGATCAGAATGCACTGCATCAGATGAAGGGCGATCGAGAAGAACGCCCGCAGCGGCGTCCGTCCTTTCCACCCCCGCTCAGCGATGACGACGTCATAACCTTCGCTTTCGATCAACTGAACGAACTCAGGAATCCGGGCCATCCGTTCGTCGTCCGTGTCGGCGTCGATGTAGAAGACGATATCCCCTCGCGACTCCGCGATCGCGCGCCGGACGGCAGCACCTTTGCCGCGATGCTCGCCAGCGATGACCCTCACCGGCACAGCCCGCACGACCTCAGCCTCGGCGCGAAGCTCGTCATGAATCGAAGGACCGCTGTCGTCGACCACGAGGATCTCCCCGCCGATCGGCGCGATCACTGCGGCCAAACGATCGAGAAACGATGCAAGCGGCGGCTCGTTGTAGGTAGGGACGATCACGCAAATCACGCGGGCGCATTATCAGGCAGGCGGCCCGGGAGTCGCTTGTCGGGAGTCGCTGATCGGGAGTTGGGGGTCGGAGCCAGTTGATCATTGAAACGCTCTCCGAAACCCCTCGGGGCGGGTGTCGCTGATCGGGAGTCGGGGGTCGGAGCCGGTTGATCATGCGACGGCTCCGACGCCCGACCCACGACTCCCGACGCCAGCCACTCCTCGGTCCGGGAGACGCTGATCGGGTGTCGGGGGTCGGAGCCAGTTGATCATCCGACGGCTCCGACCCCCGACCCCCGACCCCCGACTCCCGACTCCCGACGACGGAATCCATGATCGCCGCGTATCAGCAACGATGCGATTCCTGTTTGTCGCGCTTGCACTTTCGCTGGCCCTCGGGCCGGCTGAAGCACAACGGTCGCGTGCGGTTCGCTCACCCGTCCGGCTGCTTTGGATCGGAGCCCATCCCGATGATGAAGCGCTGGTGGCGCCGATCCTCGGCTCCGCCTGCGTGGAAGACATCAACGATTGCGCGATCCTCGTCCTCACGAGCGGCTCGGAGGTGCGTTCCGCCGAGTTGCAGCGAGCAGGGGCCGCGCTGCACGCACAGGTTACACAGTGGGACCTTCCTGACGTATTCGACGTCTCGGAGTGGGGAGACCGCGCTGCACTTGTGTCGAAGCTCGCGTCGTACATCGTCAGCGAGTCGCCGGCAGTCATCTACACATTCGACCCGCGGCACGGTTCGTCGTGTCATCCAGCGCATCGCGAAGCCGGCCAGCTCACACTCGACGCCGTCGCCACCCTCGGCACCCACGCCCCTCCGGTGGTTCTCCTCGAAACACTGATCGTGCGCGACGCGGAATCACGCATCACCGGCTTTGCTGAGGCCACTCCTTCGGCGACAACGATCGACGCCACTAGCACGTGGCACTACCTCGTCAACGACGCAGCCATCCACGAGAGCCAGTTCGACGCCGAGCAGATTGCCCTGCTGCAAACGATACCGGCCGATCAGCGCCGCGTCTGGTTGTTGCCATCCGGCGCAACGGTGCAGAACATCACGTCGTGTCCCTGATACCGGACTTTATCTGCGCTTTATCTGCGTCATCTGCGGATCAAAAACTCTCATCGCGTTCTTGCGAACACGCAATCGCGGCACATGAAGTCATCCGGCGCTTCTTCGATGCCGTAGACCCACCTCCGCATCTTTGCCAGCTCCGGCCCCGCCAGCACCTCGGCGATCGTATTTCGCGTGAGATCGCCGACGATGTATTTCTCGTCGTAGTCTTCGCAACAGAGGACGCATTGGCCGCGCGGCGTGATGTGCAGATGCTGCAACGGGCGCGATCCGATGTTGTCGCAACCTGCCAACTGTTTCTTTGGTGCGTCAGGCTTGAGGCCGATGTCGAGCCACCCGGCACGGTCCATCACGACGTGCTGCTCGACGGTAAACAGGCTCCCGGCGAAACGGTCGCGGATCGATTCGAAATCGGCATCGTGCTCAGCATCACCTTTCCCGAGCACGACGATCTTCATCACTGCGGCGAGCGGACGCGATTTCACATAGTCGAGATTGCGGAGCACGACGCCGAGGTGATCTTCGCCGCGGTCGCGGATATAGCGGTCGCGGTCGAGCGTCGAAAGATTGATGCAGATATAGCGAAGCGGGCCCGACTCGATGAGCGCATCGACCTTCGCCGGCGTCAGGCCAGATCCGTTGCTCAGCACCGCCACCGGCAGCTTCGCCGCGAAGAGCGTGCGGCAGAATTCGACGAAACGCCGGTCTAGCGTCGGCTCGTTGTAGCTCTGCAGGAAAACGCTCTCCAGCGTGTCCCGGTACGCCGTGAGCTCGCCGACGATCCGCTCGAAAAACGCGACCGGCATGTCGAAGTCCTCGCGCGGCGCGATCGAGACGGGGCAGAAGTAGCACTTCTGATTGCACGCGATCATCGTCTCCAGCGAGACGATCTTCAGCCGATGCGCGCGGGAGATGTCGCCGCGTACGAGCCAGCCACCCTGCTCGAGGCTCTCATCCACGGCACCGCCGTCGAGGACCCGCCGCAGCGCCTCGTACTCAGGTTCACCAGCCAGGAGAGAACGATCGGTCAACGGGTCATAGATCCGATCCGCGTCAATGTGCAGAAAGGGATTGACGCGGAGATCCGTGGCGGTGGCTGAGGGCATGTCTGATCGAGAGTGTACGGCGAGGGTAGGTTCGCCGTCTAAACAAGGGGAGTTGGGGATGTCATTTCGGGGG
>DATLVW010000798.1:0-5079 GCA_035577085.1 Thermoanaerobaculia bacterium | reverse complement strand
CCGTGACGTTTCAGGCGATCGGGACGCTGCTGCTCGCCCTCGTTCTCGGGCAGATCGCGCGGACGTTCGGCTGGCGTTACGTGAAGCGCTGGGCGCTGGCATTCGTGGCGATGTTCTTTGCCATCGTGGCTGTGCGCGTCTACATCGCCACCTCGCATCCGTGGCCCTGGTGGGCGGTATACATCCTTGCGCAGTGGGTTTTCCTCGCGCTCTTGTTCGCCGGCTGCCGCGATCTCATCGACAATCCCTTCCCGCTCAAGTTCCTCGGATTCGTGACGCCTGCGGCGCTGGCCGCGGCGATTCTGATCGTCATCGCCGCTCCCGAATTCGGCGTGCTCTTCATGATCGAGGCAGGCATCGTCAGCGTTGTCGCGATCACCTGCTTCGTCCTCATCGGCCGCATCACTCCTCGTACCGTCGGCTGGCAGATGATGCGGATCTCGCTCGCGATGATGGCGATCCTCTACGCCGCCTACATCCCTCTCTACGCGATGGCGCGCAGCGGAATTACCGTTCCCTATCTCGATTCCTCATCGCTGGCCGATCTTCTCGCCTCGGTGCTGCTCGGCTTCAGCATGGTGCTGATCGCAGCCGACTTCGCTCACCGTGAGCTCAGCGACGCCGTGGCCGCGCTCCGGATCGCCCGCGACCAGCTGGCCATCAAGGCGAATACGGATCCGCTCACAGCCGCGCTGTCGCGCCACGCCTTCCACGCCATGCCTCGCGAGATGAGCGGCACCGTGGTCATGGTCGACGTCGACCATCTCAAGAGAATCAACGACCGCGAAGGACACGCCGCCGGCGACGAAGCGATCCGCGCCGTGGCCAACGCCATCCGCACCCGCGTCCGTGCCGACGACCTTCTCTTTCGATGGGGCGGCGATGAGTTTCTCGTCGTGATGCCCCAACTGCCAATGGACCTCGTCACGCAACGTTTCGCCGATCTCGACCGCGCGATCACCACGCCCCGCGGCACCACGCTCACGGTCTCGTGGGGCGCCGCCGCCTTCCAGCACGCCGATCAACTCGACGAAACCATCAGCACCGCCGACCGCGCGATGTACGCTAGGAAAGCGATGGAGCGGGCGGGGTGAGTGTCGTTCGGTACTAAGACCGCTTCGGCGGCCGGAGCGCGTTCTTAATGTAGCGGACGGCATCCGTGAAGTTCGATACGAACTTTCATCCAACTCTGGAGATCTCATCGGACACGGCACGGTCTTCAAACGCCTTGAAATCCTGGCTGATGAAACACTTCTGTTCGGCGCTCTTTTCAGCATGTGACAGTACCGAAGCTAGAACGAGAGCATCCGGCGACGACAGTGAATAGATGAGCTCATGCACGTACGCCATCCGGATGATTTCACCAGTCAGAGGAATCGTGATGCCATGTTCTTCCACGGTTTGTATTGCCGATTCGAGTCGAGCCCTCGCTTCCTGATCACCTGCGACAAGAGCTGTAACGACATCGCGGGATTGTTCGCTCAATCCGCGAAATGGCTCGGAGCGAGAAATCTCCCGGATATGCCTCTGAAGCGAGGCCTGAAACTCCCGGCGCTCGGACGCCCGGCGGTGCGAAGTGGCGCGCGCCTCCGCTGCAGAGAAAGCAGGTAGGGCCAGAGTGATTGTCCTTGCCACTGCGAAATCGAGGATCAACTGGCAGCTATCGCATCTCTCCTGCAAATATGCGAGCTCGAGAAGGAAGTTTGTTTCGACGTAGACGATCACGCGGCGAGATTCAATCGAATGGAGCCGTCGCGAACGGCGGCGGCGAGTCCGGACTTCATCAGCCATTCTGATTCCGGCAGGGTGCCGTCCACGAGCTCGCCCAGCCAAGCCTGAATCAATAGCTCAAAGCTGCTCTTGTAGAGCGTGTCAAGCGGTCGATTAAGTCTCGACAGATAAGGCCGAAGTTCCGTCGCGGTGTCAGCCTCAAAGTCGGGATTCCCGGGCTCGCGCATTGGCCGGTGCCAGAGATAAAGATGGTCCCGGAACGCCAACAGAAAATACTCCGTGTCTGGTATCTCGTCGTGCTCGAAGATATTGCGCAGAAAACGCGCCGCCCACTCGCGAGAGTCTGCTGGAGTGTTTCGCGCTTCGACGAGGAGCCGTATACCGAGCCCGGGCTTCTCGACGACGAAATCAGCGATCGAACGATCTTCTGCCATAGCGCCGTTATTCTACTCGACTCAGGAGGACTGATTACACCCTTCTCCTCGTCCTCGACGGTGCCTTTTCCGTCTCCACCCACGGCTCGATTCCTGGTGCTGTGCAGCGCGGAATCTTCTCGCCGAGGATCTCTTCGATCTGGCGGACCATCGGGACGTCCTGCCACGAGACGATCGTCGATACGATCCCCAGCGCTGCCCCGCGGGCTGTGCGGCCGGCGCGGTGGACGTAGTCGTCGACGTTCTCGGGGATGTCGAAATTGATGACGTGCTCGATGCCGGGGACGTCGATGCCGCGTCCGGCGATGTCGGTGGCCACGAGGATGCGATGCTGTCCTTTTCGGAATCCTGCCAGCGCTTCGGTGCGTCGTCCCTGCGAACGATCGGCGTGGATGCGCGACACCGGATGACCACGACGCTCGAGGATGTGGTACAGCCATTCGGCGTCGATCTTCCGCCGCACGAACACGAGCGTTGTTCCCAACTCCTCGGTGAGCAGGGTGATCAGGCAGTTCCGTTTGTCTTCCTCTTTGACCAGGTAGAGCCGGTGCGTGATGCCTTCCGCCGCGCCGCCCTCGGGTGTGATGTCGATGCGCACGGGATCGCGCATGAAGTCCTTGGCGATCATCTCGATGGAGTCGGGCATCGTGGCCGAGAACATCATCGTGTGGCGGTCGCGGGGCAGGAGGCGCAGAAGGTCGCGGATCTGCGGGAGAAAGCCGAGGTCGAGCATGTGATCGGCTTCGTCGAGGACCAGCTCTTCGATCGCGTCAAGTTTCACATGACGCTGACGGACGTGATCGAGGAGACGCCCCGGCGTGGCCACGATGATGTCGGGCTCGTTGCGCAACGCGTCCGTTTGCGGCTGCATCTTCACGCCGCCGATCACGCAGGCGGTCTTGAGCTCGTGATTGACGCCGAAGACGTCGAGGAACGCCTTCGTCTGCAAGGCGATCTCGCGCGTCGGCGAGAGGATCAGGCCGCGCACGCCGCGGCCGTGCGTGAGGCGCTCGGCCAGCGGCAGTGAGAAGGCCGCGGTCTTGCCGGAGCCGGTCTGTGCGAGGCCGATGACGTCACGTCCCTCCAGCGCGAGCGGGATGGCCGCCGCCTGGATCGGTGTCGGATTCTGAAATCCGATCTTCGTGATGATGTCGAGAATCGGCGTGCTGAGGCCGAGGGAGGAGAAAGGCTTGTCGGTCGTTGAGACCGGATGTTGCGGGATCGCTAAAGAGACCATTCAGTGAAACACTTTCCTATAAACCGCGGTGTTGACCACGATGACGAATGCGGCGATGGCGAATTCCATCCCGCGTGTGAGGCCCTGGGGGTAGATCACGCCGAAAAGATGATGGGCGATGAAGCCGTCATCATACCCAGCGGCGCCTGCTCTGCGCAGAAACGCGTTCTCGATCCTCGTGAGCGGACAGACGAATCCGCCGATCTCGATCACCGCTCCCCAGATCGCCGCAGGCAGGTGAACCCACTTCAGCACCGGCCAGCGCAGCACGAGAAGTCCGCCAAGGACGACGAAAACGATGAACGCGAAGTGGATGAAGGCGACTGCGGTCGCGAGGGTCTGGTAGAGCATCGTGCGTTTGTTTTGAATGAGCATCGCAAGGAGTGCAGGTGTCTCGCCTGCGGCCGGCGGGCGTCTCGCCCGGCGGTGACGAATCCAAGTTAAGGAGTGAAGAGTTTGGCACAACGGAGACTGCGCCGTCGAACCCACGCCGCAAGCGAGACGCGTGCGCTCCTATACTTGCGCCCCATGAAACGGCTTTCCATCCTCATTCTGTTCCTCGCCGCGTGCGCGGCCGCACCGCAAGCCCCGATCGCGCAACCCGCAGCCCAATCGGCGCAGCCCGTTCACGTCATCATCGTTTCGACGACCGATCGTCACGGTTGGTACGACAGCCATCACGATTCGCGAACGGCTCCTCCCTACGGCGGCCTGCCGCTGATGGGCGGATATCTTCAGAATCTGCGCGCCAGTCATGAGGGGCGAGTCATCGTCGTCGACTCCGGCGATCTGTTTCAGGGCACGCTCGAATCGAATCTCTTCGAAGGTGAGCCGGTCATCAAAGGGTACAACGCGCTTGGCTACAGCGCGGTCGCAGTCGGGAATCACGAGTTCGACTACGGCCCGGTCGGCCCCGATTCCGTTGCCCGTCTTCCCGGCCAGGATCCCCTCGGCGCGCTCAAGAAGAACGCGGCAGCGGCGAGGTTTCCGTTCCTGTCGGCCAACCTCACGGAGACGGCGACCGGCAAGACGCCATCGTGGGCGAAGCGCTACACGATCGTCAACGCCGGCGGCGCGAAGATCGGAATCATCGGTCTTTCCACGCCCGACACGCCGAACGTCACGATGTCGGCGAACGTGACGACATTGCGCTTCGGCGACCCCATCGCGGCGACGGTGAGCGCGGCAAAAGAGGTACGCGCGGCAGGCGCCGACGCCGTGATCGTCATCGCGCACATGGGAGGCCGCTGCAAGAACATCGACACGAATCCGGCCGATCCGTCGAGCTGTGAATCCGATCAGGAGGCGATGCGATTCCTGAACGCGCTCCCGAGCGGAACGATCGACGCCTACTTCGCCGGCCACACGCACTCGCAGATGCGGCACTACATCAACGATGTCGCCGCGCTCCAGCCGTCACCGTTTGGCCGTGAGTTTTCGATGCTGGATATGACGGTCGATGTGGCCAACCACAAGGTCACGGGGACGCAGATGGCGCCGCTGACGATGGTTTGTGCGCAGGTCTACGAGCACACCGAGACGTGCGATCCGAAGAAAGCCCCGGCGGGCGCGACGCTCGTGCCGCGCGTGTTCGAAGGGAGCGACGTGGCGGAGTTGTCCGGGCTCCGCGACACACTGAAGCCCTATCTCGATCAGGTCGCCGCAAAGCGCAATCAG
>DATLVW010000797.1:0-3002 GCA_035577085.1 Thermoanaerobaculia bacterium | reverse complement strand
GACTCCCCCCACCCTCCAAGCCCCCGACAACGCCGAAGGCAATCAACCGACAACAGACAACGCGCGGCCGCCAGACCGCGCATCCCGCCCAAACCGAACTTCGAAGATCGGCCGGCCTTCCTCCCGATACTTCGCTTCGTAGTTCGTTCGCGGCGGGTCGTCTGCGCCGGGCACGCGGCGCTCGCTTGGAAAGAACTGTTCGATCACCGGCGCGGCGGCTTCGTAGTAGTCGCGATGGTCGGTGACGAAGATTCCGATCCCTCCCGGCACCAGCACCCGTCGCATCTCCACCAGCGCCTCGGCACGGATGATCCGGCGCTTCTGCTCGCGCTTCCGAGGCCATGGATCGGGAAAGTAGATGTGAATCTCATCGATCGATGCCTCGGGGAGCATGTCGCGCAGAACGAGAAAGGCATCGTGGTTGATGAGGCGGACGTTGGTGAGACCGCGTTTGATGACGCGGTCGCGGATGACGCGGTGGTAGTGCAGCGATTTCTCGATGCCGATGTAGTTGACGTCCGGCTGCTCGGTGGCGCCGGAAAGGAGAAAGCGCCCTTTGCCCGAGCCGATCTCGAGGACGACGCGATTGCGGTTGCCGAAGATGGCCGCGACGTCGAGACGTACGAAGCCGGTCTCGCGCGGATCGATGACGAAGTCGGAAGCGTTCACGGCGGCATCATACGCAAGCAACGTATCCGGTCCTTTCGTCCATCTTTGCTAAGTGCTATCGTTCGCTCATCCCGTCCTGCTGATGATTCCCCCTTCGCCTGCCGACACGCTCTTCGAGTCTCTGCCGTCGCTCGTTCGAGCGGAGACCGATCCTCCTCCGCGGATCGAAGACAATGAGTTCGTACAAGTCTACGAAGCGAACTTCGGTCTGCTCGTGTCGATCGCCGTCCGCAAGTTCCAGGTGCCGTTCGGTGACGCCGAGGGGCTGGCCAATGATGTCTTCGTCTCGTATCTGAAGCACCGCAACGAAGTCCGCGAGCTGCACGGATGGCTGATCGGAGCGATCTGCAATGCCAGCCGGCACTACTGGCGCAAGAACGATCGAAGCATCGATCAACTCGACGATGAGGCGACGTCGACGCAGATTGATCCCGTTTCGGCGCACGTGGTGGAGTGGCTTACCGCCCGCATTGCCGCCGGCGAAGCGCTCGCCGTCCTCTCCGCGCGCCACCAGCGAATCCTTCGTCTTCGCTATTACGAGGGATACAGCATTCCGGAGATCGCCGAGGAATTGGGCGTCACGAAGAAGTACGCACAGAAGCTGGTGGGCAAAATCCTTCGCCGCGCAGCGGAATTCTTCAAAGCTTCCGGCGGCCCCATGGAGAAGAAATGAAGCACGCCGACGATCTTGATCATCTCGCCGGATGTGCAAGATGCCGGCAGCGTTTCGCCGGCAAGACCCTCCCAACCGATAGCGGCGAGCGTCTGGCCCGGAAGCGTGAGTTCATCGCCGCCGCCGCACGTCTCGAGCGCGAGCGCAACGATACGGTGGATCTCGTGGCCCGCCATCTGCGCGAGACGCCAACCGCGGAGTGGCCGCGCCTGGCCGAGCTGCCTGCGCTTCGCAACAACGCGGCGTTGGAGCAGATGAGCGATGAAGTGCGGAAGCGTCTGCATCGCCGTCCGACGGAAGCGCTGACGATCGCGCAGCTCTCGACTGCTGTGGCGGCGTTGATTCCCGATGGTCTCTATCCGCCGCTCGTGCTCGCGCAGATCCGCGCGAACGCGTGGAAGGATCGGGCCAGCGCGCTTCGATACCTGGCTCGATACGACGAGGCGTTGGACGCAGCGTCAATCGGCGAGGAGCATCTGGCTCCGTTCGCGGCCGTCGAACATGATCGGGCGATCGTCCGGATGGTGAAGGGGATGGTGCTTGCGCAGATCGGCCGGCTTGATGAAGCGCTTCCGATCATGACTGAGTGCCGTCGCGTGTTCGATGAACATCACGACAGCCGCCGTCACCTGCAGGCTGGCATCTCCGAGGGATGTGTGCTTTACGAGGCCTCTCGGTACGCTGAGGCGGTCGATGTCTTAGCCGGTGTTCTCCCCAATGCTGTCGCTACCGGCGACATCGAGTCACAAGCGCGCATTCACAACAACCTCGGATACTGCTTGACTCATCTCGACGACTACGTCCGAGCTAACGTTCATTTCTCGGAAGCCATCGCGCGGTTCACCGATCTCGGCTTCACCGCGGAGGTGCCGCGTACGGAGCGCGGCGCAGGCCGCGTTCTGCTCGCCCGCGGCCAGACCGCCGCCGGTCTCGCCTATCTGCGCGCGGCACGCCGTGATTTCACCGCAGCGGGGGTGATCGAGGAGGCAGGACTCTGTGCCTTGAGCATTGCTGCCTCGCTGGTCGAGCGCGGAGAAAGCGTGGAAGCGAGAGCACTCATGCAGGAAGTCATCGATGAATTCACCGCGGCACAACTCGACGAGCGCGCGATTACCGCCGTCGTCCGTCTCCGCGACGCCATCGACGTGGAAGGTGCGACGGCCGAAACCGTACGCACCGTCCACGCCTTTGTCGAAAGTCTGCGCGACGAAGTCCGCAGCGAGGCGAATTAATTGTCAGCTCACGGATGCGGCCACGACATGTCGCCCAGATCCAGCCCGATCACATGCCGGATGATCCTGACGATCTTCGTTCCGAGGGAGGTTGGGGAAGTGCCGCCCGACGGAACGGCATAGACATTCGAGGTTGTGAGCGCAACAAGAAGCGAAGCAGTAGCTAGAGCCTTGGATACACGACGCATAATCCCTCCGGTCAGTGCCCGGCGACGCGCCGGACGTTTTTCAGGAGGGCACCCTCACCCCTAGCGTGACGGAAACGGCGGGATTGCTACCGTTGGCGGTGAGAAATATTTTGCCTATTGGAGTGCGGGCGTCTCGGCCCGCGGGCACTCGGGCGTCTCGCCCGAGGGCGATTCCGCGATCGCTCGAATCCCGAACCGCCGACGCCGTCAACAAGTGCTCAAAACGCGTGTTGTGTCATC
>DATLVW010000796.1:0-2245 GCA_035577085.1 Thermoanaerobaculia bacterium | reverse complement strand
AGGAACGTAGGTCGGACTCTCCAGTCCGACACGTTTCTACTACTCCCACGATCCCATATGAGCGAGCAACTGGTCGATGGATAGCATCCGCTCTTCGCCGCTCTGGTTGCGGAAGATCGAGTGATACCACCCCTGAACTTTCACCGGAGTGAGACGCTCGTCGCCGATGCGAAGACTTCCTCCGCTGACGAGTTTCAGGAATACCTTCTCGTAGGCGGAACGGGTGAGCCGCTTCGACGGCGCAAGGGGAACAGATTGGCGCCGCTCGTGATCGCGTTGGCGCGCACGCCGGTCTGCCGGCTCGCCGGACCACGGCGGGGCGAGCTTCTCATCGAGATCGATGCGGCGTCGCAGCACTTGTACGCTCGTGTCGTCGTCGCGCATTACGGCCGCAAAGTTCTCGAGCTCCGGCAGAACGGTGCCCCAGCGGGTAGCGCGGCCCACATCTTCGTACGCTGCAGGGCGGTCATCGAGATCGAGTAGCGATGGCGTTTCGCCACGCATCACCGAGAGCAACAGCCGGAAGCTGAACGGGTCAGAGACCCGGCGAATGGTGTCGCGAAAGACCATTACCGTCTCGAAAGCGATTTCGCGCAGCGAGCAGACGCGGCCGTCCGTGAGCGGCCAGCAGCGTTCGTCGATGTCCGACAGGAACGGATTCCGCGGAAAGTGAAAGTCACGCATGACCCAGCCGTTGCGTGACGGATGTTTTCCCGGTTCGACGCCGGCGAGGATTGGAACGCCTCGTCCGCCCAGTACATCGAGCCGGTACGAAGGCCACGCAATCACCTCGCGCACGACGCCGACGATGAGCGCGACCGTCGCAGCCATGAGGCCCGGATCCGGCGTAAAGTCCATCGTCAGCTCAATTCGTTCTCTGCGCGGGCGGACGCCGATGCCGGTCGACCGCCGGTTCGCGCCGGCCACAATGACCGGAATCGGGAGCAAGTAAATGAGCAGCTTCGCAAGCTTCTGCACGGTCCGATCACGGCTGCGCTCACCGCGGGCAAGCTCGAACGAGATGTTGACATGACAGCTGAACGCTTCGAGACGCACGTGATGCCCGTGGACCGTCTCCCAATTGGTGAGCTGGTCGCGCACGAAGCCGATCTGTTCCCAGAGACTTCGGACGGCGCGTCCCGTGCACTGCGGCGCGATCTCGATGACCGGTGTCACCACTTCGATCACGCCGCCATCGAAGTAGAGGGCGCCGCCGGTGGGTAGCTGGAGCGACTTGTTCGCGCGCTTCAGCGTAGGCCGTTCGATGAATGCCGATGGCGTTCTCCAGACCTCCTCGGGAGTTCGCTCCTCCTCATCGACAAAGACCTTGAATTCGGCCTCCAGGCCGATGACCGGCATTTCCAGTTGATCTTTGTAGGGGAAGGCAGCGTTGTTCGAGGGCATACCGGAGCGTCGCTTCGCTTAGGAGCAAAGCGGGTGCCGTGATGCGGTCGCCTCGTTTGGCTAACCCACGCTACCGCACGTACTCGTAATTCACCTCGATCTCGTGAACGACCTCGACTGGTTTGCCGTCGATCGTCATCGGCTGATAACGCCAGCTCTGCACACGCTTGAGCGTTTCTTCGTCGAAGATCGGGTATTCGGACTTTGTGAGGAAGGTGATGTCGGAGATGCGGCCGTTCTTGCCCACCGTATAGCGGACGAGAGAGTGCCCCTCGAGCTTGGCCTTTTTCGCCACGTCGGGATAATGCGGATACTCGTGTTCGAGCTCCTTCATCGGCACTTTGACATTGCGGGCGACGTAGACGCGGCCGTCATCGCCGAGGGTGATGCCTTCGCCGCCAAGCGCGCGGCCTGTTCCGCCCGGTGTGCCGCCCACTACGCCGTTGGGTGAGCCCTTCGCGACAGCAACCGGCGCGGCAACGGGAGGAGGTGGTGGTGGTGGCGCGGGCTGCGGCGGCAGAACCTCGGGAATGATCTCCGGGATGATCGTCGGAGCGACGATTTGCGCCACCGCGAGCGGTGGTGGTGGAGGCGCCAGCTCCCGCAGCGGCCGCGGTTTGATCTCGACGGGCTTTGGCGGAGGCGGCGGTGGAGGAGGCGGATCGGGAATCTGCGTCAGGCTGTACGCGACGCTGACCTTCGGCGACTGCAAGGGGAATTCAACGTTCCAGACGCGAGCGGCCATGACCGCAGCAATTGCGATCAGGTGGACGGCCAGCGAGGCCGGCAATGTCCTGACGAAAATGCGTTGACTACGTGTTTGGAACGCCTCGGGCGCGAC
>DATLVW010000795.1:0-2521 GCA_035577085.1 Thermoanaerobaculia bacterium | reverse complement strand
GTGATACTCATTTCAAGATATTGCGCACGGCTAAACCGGGCGATCGCCTCACCCTCGAATCGCTGGACGGCAGCAAGTCTGTGTTCGTCGTCACCGACGTTCGAATCGCCGACGGTCGCCGGACCCGCATTCTGCTGGACGCTGACGTCGCGCGGCTGACGCTCGCGACCTGTTATCCCTTCGATGCGGTCAATCCTGGAGGACCGCTGCGATGGGTGGTCACGGCCGAGCGCGTGAGCTCGCCCGTTCCGGCAGCCATGGCCGTCAATCAACATACCTAGACCAGGCTGAGCCGAGCCTATATTGGATAGGTAGTTGCTCACGGTACGTCGGCCTATAATCGACCGCTACTACCAATGCCCGCAGCGGATTTCCCCAAATGATCACAATCACGGTCATGCCTGATAGGGTGCCCAAGAGCGTCGCACTTGCGTTTTTGGCTTTCATCGTGCTGCTTGCGTTTGATTGCGTTGGTCATGCTGCCGACATCGAGATGGCCGATATGCTCATCACCCATGGGACTGTCATCACCATGGACCCAGCTCGCCGCGTGATCGACGACGGTGCGGTTGCGGTCGTCGGGAGCAGGATCGCGGCTGTCGGAACGACTGCGGAAATATTGGCGCGCTTCCGTCCGCGCCAGACCATCGATGCCAGTCGGAAAGTGGTGATGCCTGGCCTGATCGACGGACATGGACATGCGGGCCACGAACTGCTCAAGTCGCTCGCGGCTGACGACGACAATTGGGACTCGATCGTGGAACGCCTTTATGCACACGGCTCGACCCCGGAATTTTGGAAGGCGGACGCCGGGCTGGCAGGCCTGGAACGGCTGAAGTTCGGCGTTACCACGTCGGTGAACTTGTTTGGCGGCGGGCCGGACGTATACCGAGTGGATGATCCAAAATACGCTGATGCCTATCTAAATGCGGTCAGGGAAATCGGGCTTCGCTGGTTTCTAGGCGTGGGTCCCCGCCGAGGTCCCTATCCCAGTTCGTTCACGGAATGGAGCGGCGCGGCGCACAAGGACACTCAGGTGTCCTTCGATCGGCAGATCGAGGTTTCAGAGACAGTCATCCGGGCGTGGAACGGTGCGGCCGACGGTCGCATCAAGATGGCGGTCGTGTTTCCCACCATTAGCCCGGAGGAGAAGCTCGCTGGACCGGCGCTTGACGAGGTGAAGCGCGAGGCAGGTGCCGCGCGTGACTTGTCGAGGCGTCAGCATGTGCTGTTTCTTCAGGATGGACATACTCGCGGCACCGTTAAGTATGCGAATGACGTGCTCGACCTGCTCGGTTCCGACGTCATCCTGTCGCACGCGACCAATCTAACGAGTGAGGAAATCCGGCTGATCGCCTCAACGGGGACGCGGATTTCGCATAACCCCAGTTCGATTTTCTCGATGAACGGGCGCTGCCCGGTTACGGAGCTGATTGACGCGGGCGCGGTCGTCATGCTGGGGTCGGACGGCGTGGCGCCGGATCGCAGCTTCGACATGTTCCGCCACATGTTTCAGGCAACGCGGTATCACCGTTTCTACTTCCACGATGCAAAGGTGCTGCCCGCCGGAAAGGTTCTGGAGATGGTCACGATCGATGCGGCGAAGGCGCTGGGGATGGAAAAGGAGATCGGCTCGCTTGAGCCGGGCAAGAAAGCGGACATCATCTTGCTCGACTGGTTCAAGCCGCACCTCGTTCCGATGAATATGCCGGTCTATCGCGTGGTCTACTACGCCAACGGCGAGGATGTTTCCACCGTACTTGTCGATGGACGGATCCTCATGCGAGATCGCCGTGTGCTCACCGTGGATGAGGAAAAAATCCTGGTGGCGGCGCAACGGGAATCGAATTTGGCGATCCAACGCGCAGGCTTGCCGAACAATTTGACCCAGTTGCCGGATGGCTTCTGGGGAACGACGCGTCTGCGGGACGCGGCGCCGCGGTGATTAGCGCTCGGAGGTTAAACTCCATATCCGGCCGACGTGATTACGGCTCGAAGCTCGGACAATTCTTGTTCATAGTGTCGCCACTGAGCCCCGGACCGTCGGACTGCGCCTCAGCTACAAGTTTTGAGGTGTGAAGACCGTCGCTCGAATGCAGGCATGCCAAACGGCCGATGTGAGCACTCAATGCCGGTTGGCTGCGCACCGTTGCCGCAGAGCCCGAATCTCGTCCGTGTCCTTGGAATTGGGCGTTGTTCCGACCGTCAACGCCGCGGCGTGATCCAACGCGGCGCAGGCTTCGACATATGCGCGCGCGGCGTCGTCGCGCAATGAGTCCTTCTCCATGAGCCCCGCGGCCACGGCCAGCGAGGTGGCTATCTGCTCGAAATACCCTCGGAGCTTGGGCAATTCCGGGTCCTTCTCGATGCTCTTGCGCGATGCGTCGGCCGCCGCTTGGAGCGCGGCGCGCGCTCGCGCTCGCCAGGGGGCGTCGGCCTCCTCCCAATAGCTGACTGAGAGCCCGACGTCGAGATGCGCCGACTGCAACAACTGCCAGTAGTCTGTCTTGTTCGGTTGTAG
>DATLVW010000794.1:0-5336 GCA_035577085.1 Thermoanaerobaculia bacterium | reverse complement strand
CGCAGCAATGTCTTGCTGATGCTGAGGTCGTTCGATTCGGACTCGTCGAGCCGGCGCAGCTTCACGTTCCCGAACGAGACGCGGTCATCGCCGAGGAGCGCGATGGCAGCGCGCGTCGGGCGGAGGAGAAACACGACCCGGTCGAGAATGAAGTCGAAGAGCTCGGACATCGGCCGGTCGGCCAGGAACTCCAGCGCCAGCGTCGACAGGATCTGCGTCCGCTCGCTGCTGCGCTCTTTGTCGTCCTCATCGACGGAGATGGCCAGATTGGTGGCGTGCGAATCGGTATCGACGGCGATGAATTGCGAAGTGGTGACATCGGATTGGAAGACCACCTCGCTGTCGCCGAGGGCGATGCGGTCGCCGGGATGAAGCAATGCGGTTTCCGCAAGCTTCACGCCGTTGAGCATGGTGCCGTTCACGCTCCCGCAATCACGCACGTACCACGAGCCGCGCTCGTGAACGACCTCGGCGTGCCTGCGCGAAAGGAAACGATCCTTGATCGGTATCGTGCAGTCGGAAGCGCGTCCGAGCGTGATGCTGTCAACCCCCAGCGTCACCTGCTGCGGGGAAAGGCCGGGCTGGTAGACGGTGAACCGAACACGGGATTTCGACTCGCTCAAGAAAGGCCCTCCGGGTTGGAGGGCATTATAGGGTTGGCGTTTCGGGAGTGGGGAGTCGGGGGTCGGGAGTGGGAGACACGTGAGTCTCGTGTGAAAGACTCTGAGTCTTTTGCGAAGGACTCCGAGTCTCTTGCGAAAGACTCCCGAGTCTTTTGCGAAAGACTCCGAGTCTCTTGCGAAGGACTCCGAGTCTCTTGCGAAAGACTCCGAGTCTCTTGCGAAAGACCCCGAGTCTCTTGCGAAAGACCCCGGAGTCTCTTGCGAAAGACTCCGAGTCTCTTGCGAAAGACTCCGAATCTCTTGCGAAAGACTCCGAGTCTCTTGCGAAAGACCCCGGAGTCCCTTGCGAAAGACTCTGAGTCTCTTACGAAAGACTCTGAGTCTCTTACGAGAGACTCCGAGTCTCTTGCGAGAGACCTCGCCTTCCTTTGCGAGAGGTCCGCAACGCTCGCACCGGAGACAGATTCAGTGCGAATGAGAAGAATTTCGCATTCATACTCAGTGATTTACGCATTTTATGAGCTTGCACCATTGACTTTCGGAAACCGCGGACCTATCTTTCCGGCCACGCAGAGGCGACGCCTGAGTCATAGCGTCCGATTCCCGAGCCAGAGACCGGTGGGAAGTAGAGGACCGGCCTTGAATGAGGTGGGATTCCGTCGAGCTTGAGCCATGGCAAGCCGGAATCCCCGAGAAGTGGGGTTGACGCGTTAGCTCCCCCAGCCTCGTCACAACATCCGTTCCCCCGAGGATCGCTACCTTTGGGGGCAGGCGGGCGGACGGTTTGCGACGCCGCCCTTTTGACATTCCACCCGGAACGGCGCCCGAGTTGCGCACACAGCCCGATCGCCGTCCCATAACCGATTGCCCTTCGGGGCAGAAAGGAGTTAACCGTGAACCAAAATGAAGTCAGTCAAACAAACACCGCTACGGCGGCACAGGATCCGGCGGTGACGCCGGAGTCGGTGGTGGAGCAACTCCGCGCGCTGCGGAGCCAGATCCCCTACTACGGTCAGTTGCCGGTACCGACAGCGCGGTCGCTGCGGTCGGTGTCGAGTCTCAATTCGGACTTCGGGCAGGCGGCGATTAATACCGTCGGCGCGTCGCCGACGGTGCAATTGACCGTCGGTCAGACCGCCGAAGAGCTGCAAGCCGCCACCGAGGCGGCTGCGCGCTGGTCGATGGTCCGCGACGAGCTGAAAGCAACGTTCGACGGCGTTGCCTCAGCAGTCCTCACCATGAAGCACACCCTTGGCCAGTCGCTTCTGCTGACGTACACCGTCAGCAAGAAGCTGGTCAAGGCGCCGCAGCATGCTGATCTGCTGCCGCACGTGGCACTCATGCGGAAGGCAAACCGCCTCGGGCGTGGCCGCAAAGCACAGCCACCTGTGCCTGCGCCCACTCCGAAAGCGGAGGCGGCAACGGAACCTTCGTCGACGCCAAACGTCTAAAGTAATAACCCCCGGTCAGCCGGGCGCGCCATCGTGGCGCGTCCGGCATTTTGGAGGATTCGATGAGCAAACAGAGAGTCAAAAAGAAAGTCAAACAGAAGGTCGACGTGGAAGCCATCCTCAAGACGCTCGCGACGATCCGTGAAGAGGCCCGCCGGCAGCTACCGAAAGGCATCCCTCTGCCCCCCAGCGCGCCTCCCGAAGACTTCGCCTTCATGGACGCATTCGTCCCCGGCGACGAAGAGGCCATGGAGGCGTTCGAGATGGAGACGCTGGCCGTAGCACTGGAGACCGTCGCCAACGAACTGTCGGCGTCGATCCAGGCAGCCCGGGAGAAGGCGCTGGAACAGGCGATGGAGATCTACTACACCGCGGAGAAACTTTCCAGAGATCCGGAGCACGCCGACCTCATTCCGGTCGTCGAGCAGATGCGCGAAGCCTACCGCAAGGATTTCGGGAAAGAGATTCCGAAGAGGGATTGAATCGGCTCACGCGAAGACGCGAAGTCGCGAAGGGCAAATAGTTCTTCGCGACTTCGCGGCTTCGCGTGAGCGTCTTCGCGTGATTCACTGTGCATCCATCCAATGCGCCGCCAAATCACCTACTGGCTTCCTCCCATCGTCTGGGCCGCCATGATTCTGTCGGCGTCGAGCGACGTCTTCTCGGCGTCGCACACAGGCGGTTGGATCGAGATCGTCATCTCATGGTTCGGCCGTTCACTCTCACCGGCGGCGCTCGATCTGCTGAATGAGATCCTGCGCAAGACCGGCCACGTCGCCGCGTACGGGATTCTCAGCGCGCTCTCCTTTCGCGCATTGCGCGGCGAGCGGCCCGGCTGGAATCCGCGCTGGGCCATCGGCGCCATCGCACTGGCCGCGCTCGTCGCTTCCATCGACGAGTATCACCAGTCGTTCATCCCGTCACGAACCGGCACGTGGCACGACGTCGTCCTCGATACCGCGGCCGCCTTGCTGGTGCAGACAACCATTCGCGCAGCCCAGGTGCTAATCTTTCGGTCAACATGAAACGCACCCTCTTCGTCATCATCGCGATCGTGACGGCAGGGGCCTGTCTGGCCGCGTCACCGGAACAATCGAAGCAATTCATCTCTCCCGTCTACACCATCGACAAGATCTATCACTCGATGGAAGGACCTTCGAGCGTCGAGCGCGTCTACCTCGGCGACCCTGCCGCGCCCGCGGAGCTGCTGTGGGTTACCGGCATCCGCACCGAGATGGTCGATGCCGACGGTGCCACGCCGCAACTTCCCGAGCTGATGTGCCACGTCAACGTCGACCTCGATCCTGCCAGGCATCAGGCTCTCTTCGGATTCCGCCGCGCCACGGCCGCGCGTCTGATGACGCTCTCGCAGGGAATGCTCACCGCGAAAGTGCCGGCCGGCTTCGGCTTCCCGCTGGCCTCCAACGAGCCGCTGCTGCTCTTCACGCAGGTTCTCAATCTCAACATCCAGAAGCCGCAGAACCTGAAGGTGCGGCACCGCGTAACGATCGATTACATCCGCGCCCGCGACCTGACGTCACCCATCAAGCCTCTCTTCAACGTCGGCGCCTCGGGGATGGTGCAGCTCGACGACAATCCGCTGGCGATGGCGCATTCGATGGCGTCGATGCCGGTGCCGGCGATGGCGAGCGTTACCACCGATGCCGGTCACGACAGCACGTCGATGAGCTCTGCGGCAAGTTGCCTCATCGGCGCACGCGCACCGCAGGCAACGAGCACCTCGGCCGATTACGTCGACCCGCAGGGCCGGAAGATGACCGGACACTGGATCGTCCCGCCCGGAAAACAGGTGAACCACAGCGACATCAGTTGGTTCATGAACCTGCAATTCGATACGAAACTGCACTACGCGGCCGTTCATCTCCACCCCTTCGCCCGCTCGCTGGAAATGCGCGACATGACCAGCGGCAAGACGGTCTTTCTGGCGAAGGCTGAGAACCCGCCCAACGCCATCGGCTTGCTGCACGTCGACGAATTCACGAGCGCGGAGGGGGTGCCGCTGCTTCATGCTCACAAGTACTCGCTGATCAGCACCTACGACAATCCCACAACGACGAATGCCGATTCGATGGCCTCAGTCTTCCTCGGCCTCGACGATCCGGAGCTTGTCGTTCCCAATTCTGACCAACTAGCGCACGCCTCGGCCACCCTGTTTGACGCCAACACGCTCGTCCTGCACACGAACATCGGCACGATCACCGCCGCCTTCGACCGCGAGCACGCAGCCGACACGGTGATCCAGGTGTCCCGCTTCGTCCTCGCCGGCGCATTCGACGCCACGCGCCTCATCGGCCAGAAGAACGCATCCATCGCCGTCACGCCCCCGATGGTCCGCACATCCTCGCTGCTCCAGCCGACGCGCCTCGAATCAGGCGTGGAACGGAAACCCGGAACGGTCTCCTACTGCCGCCCCGGCGGCGCACGCATGGAAGCCACGATCTTGATCGACATGGATCAGCCCAAAGACCCCGACAGCACCTGCATCGGCTTCGCCCGCATCGTCAAAGGCCTCGACCTCCTCGCCGCCATCCAACCGGGGACAAGCGCGTCGATCGTCAACGCGGAGACGGTGCTGCGGCCGGATGCGGCGCCGAAGGTCGTGGCGGCGAAGTAGGAAAAACCGTTCACCACAGAGGCACAAAGGTCACAGAGAACCTCTGTGTTCTCTGTACTACTAACCAGCGGTTTCTGCGCGCGACGCAAAGATTTTCACCAAAACTGATTGGTTGCAGATTTGGTGGGTTTCATTTGGTTGCGGCTATGCCGCGCTGTGTCTCTGTGGTTGCCTTTGCGTCGGCGACCACGATAAGCCGTCCAAATTGACCCATTACGCAACTCCCAGCGTTCAATCCAACCTGCTATCCTCCGGCGCAACGTGTCGCGATCGCGTCTGCTTCCGCTCACCGGGATCCTTGTCGCGGTCGCCGCGTGGCAGATCGGCGTTTCGTTGCATCCTTCCTCTCTCATTCCGGTGCCGATTGCTGTGGCGCGCGGCATCGGCGAACTGGCGGCACGCGGGCTTCTCGTCAAGTATGTCGTGGCCTCACTTTTTCGTGTGACGTGGGGTTACCTGACCGCGCTCCTCGTGGCCGTCCCTCTTGGACTGGCCCTCGGAATGCGGCGTCGCGCCGAGGCGGCGATCAATCCGGTGTTGCAGGTGCTGCGTCCGATCTCGCCGCTGGCCTGGATCCCGATCGCAATACTCTGGTTCGGCGTCGGCGATCTCTCCGCGATCTTTCTC
>DATLVW010000793.1:0-3572 GCA_035577085.1 Thermoanaerobaculia bacterium | reverse complement strand
GGGATGGCGGACCGCGTGGACCGCGTTGGACAAGAAATGCACCACAGAGACACTGAGGACTCAGAGCTGAATTCTACTCTGCGACCTCTGTGTCTCTGTGGTGCAAAGGGTTTGCTAGTCTCTCTTCATGTATTTCGCCCGCAACTCCGCCGGGAACCTTTCGATCGCGTAACGCAGCATCGTGCGCGGCATGACTCGCGCGTGCTTGCGGAGAAAGCGTTCCAGAACGGCCTGATCGCGCTTGCCTACCTCGCGAAGCATCCATCCCGCGGCTTTGTGGATCAGGTCGTGGCGATCGGTGAGGAGGGCCTCGACGATGCGCAGCGTGTCGCGAAAATCGTCCTGGCGGATGAAGTCGAGCGTGGCGATGATGGCGATGCGGCGTTCCCAGAGCATCTCCGACTTCGCCAGTGCCAACAGCGGCGTGCGGTCGCGATCGCGCAAATGGGCGCCTACGATCTTGTGCGCAGAGACGTCGACGAGGTCCCAGTTGCTGATACGGTTCGTGTTCGCTAGATAGGCACGATAGATCGCTTCCCGCCCGGCATCGTCGCCGCGCTCGTACAGGTGGACGAGAATCATCAGCGCGAGCAGGCGCACTTCATGCCATTTCGACTGCAGCAGCGCCACCGCCTCGGACACCTCGACCGACTTGTATCTCTTCGACAACGCGCGCAGCGGCGGAACGGCGACGCCGAGGAATGCGTCGCCTTCGCCGTATTCGCCGGGACCGCATTTGAAGAAGCGGAGGTGGTGCGAGGCCAGGAGCGGATTGCGGTCCGCACGAAGCGCTCGCTCGATCCCCTTCGCGGTCGTTACTTCACGAACCACACGTCTTTCGAGAGCTCTTTGAGCTTCGCCTCATTCGATCGGGCTTCGGCGTCCGAGGAGAACTTCACGCGGACTTTGAACGTGGTGCCCTTCTCGCTGATCGAGCGCTCGACAAAGGAAGACATGAAACCGTGATCGATCAGTTTCGCGGCCAGCGCGTCGGCCGTCTTTTGATCGCTGGTGACGAGAAGTTGCGCGTAGACGGGACCGGCGGGCGCGGCGACTGCCGGTTTCACGACAGGAGCCTTCGCGATGGGAGCAACCGGCTTTGGCGTCTCGGCGACAACCGCGGTGGTCGTCGACGGAGACGGCGCGCTTTCGGTGAGCGGCACCACTTGCGCTTCCGTGATCGCGGCGGCTGGCGGCGCAGTCTCGGTCATCGTCGGAACTGCCGGCGGGGGCGCTTTGAAGTCATCATTGCCGATGCCGAGGTCGACGAGCTTGCCGGAGTTTTTCTTGGCGGCGATGACGCTTCCCTCGTTGACGACGGTCGGCTCTTTGCGGACGACGAGCCGCTCGTCGGCCTGGCCGCGGCCGATCATCAGTCCGAAGGCGAACGTGGCCGCGAGCGAGAGAAGCAGCAGCACGAAGGCGATGAACGCCTGTCCTGCCGTAAGTGACACTTCGTAGTGGGATGAATCGTCCATGAGGACTTCGTCAGACACCATTGCACACCCTCCCGTTACTTGGTCTGAGCCTGCGACGCAGGAGGCGCCGCAGCGTTCCAGTTTGTGTGATAAACGACGCCGTTGTCAAAGTAGACGGCAGACGCGCCGCCGTCTTCCTTCGGATAGATCCAGACGGAATAGGCGCGTCCGTTCTGCACGACCTGCTTGATCCAGTCTTCGCGCGGCAGACCTACGAGGCCGCGCACGGTGTCTTCCTTCATGCCGTTCTTGACATTCGCGAACGCGGTCATCGAGACGAACCGCCGCTGCTCGGCGAGCGCGACCCGCTGTTTGGCGTCGGCGCTGGATGGATCGAGGTCGACCGCGGATTTGTAGAGCTCGAGCGCTTTGTCGTACCGCGAGAGGTACTGCATGTACTCGTCGCCCATAATGATCTTCTCGCGCGCGAGCACCTGCCCGGCGCGGGGATCGTGGGTGCGGTCGAAGTACTCCTTCACGCGGTCGAGAAACGGGACGTAGACCGGCTCGAGCTTCTTCTGATTGTCGAGCACGAGCTCCAGCATCTGCTTGCGCGATGCGTTGGCCGGCGGCAACGGCTGTGCTTTGCGAAGGCCGTCGATGCGCAGGTACTCGGCGCTGAGCAGCCCCCACTCGGAATCGTTCGGCTGCGTGGGCAGGCTCGCGGCGGTGAGCTGCGCAGCGAGAAAGGTTGCGATGAGTAGGGAGACGATGGAACGCATTTCGAGTGGTTATTTTACATGATCACGCGAAGACGCGAAGGCGCGAAGACCACGTAGCAAGCATCGCAACCCTCAAACGCTTCGTCTCTTCGTGTCTTCGCGTCTTCGCGTGAACTACTATTTCGCCATGTCCGAAGACAGTCTCAGTATCCAGGGAACGCTCGCCGAGACGACGGTTCCCGATCTCTTCCGCTCGCTCCTTCGCAGCGGCGAGACGGGCATCGTTTCGCTCGAAGCGATCGGCCGCAATGACGTCATCTACTTCAAGGAAGGGAAGATCATTTTCGCCTCCAGCTCCGATCCCGACATGGCCCTCGGCGAAGTCTTACTGCGCGGCGGCGAGCTGACGCTTCATCAATACAACCAGGCCATGGAGCGCCTGGTCGTGGCCCGCCGCATCGGCACGCTTCTTTGCGAGCTCGGCTACCTGCAACCCGAGGAGCTGCTGCGGGCGTTGGAGCGGCAGGCCAGCGCAATCGTCCTCAATGCCATCCCCTACCGCACCGGCAGCTACACGATCGAGTTCACCAGCGACCTCCCGACTGAGATTATCTCCCTGCAACTCAATACGGAACGGCTCATCCTCGACGGCGTGCAGAGCATCGAGTACTGGTCGCTGATCACCCGCGGTCTCGGGCGTCTCGACCGCATCCTCCAACAAGTCCCCGATGCCGACATGCGCACGTACTCGCTAGAGCTGACGGATGAAGAGAGTCACGTTCTGAGCCTGCTGGCCGAGCCCGGAACGGTGGAAGAAGTCTGCGCGCACAGCTACCTCTCGAATTTCGTGACCTGCCGCACGCTCTGGGCGCTTCTGAGCGTGAATCTCGTCTCCGAAACGCAGGGGGAGATGGTCACGGAGCAACGCGCGGCCGCGGAGACCGAGTACGAGCTGGAAGGAGTGGTCGAGCGCTACAACCGGACATACGAGGCGATTTTCAGCCTCGTGTTCCAGAAGATCGGCGATCACATTTACGACTTCATGGACCGCGTCGTCGTCCACCTGTCGTCCGAAACGACGCCTTATCTGTCCGGGATGAATCTCGTGAATGAAGCGCGAATCGATTTCGATCAATTGCTCAACAATGTAATCGCCTCCGGCTCCCGCGATTACCCCACCGTCATCCACAACATCCTCAATCAACTCCTCTACGGCTGGATCTGCGAGATCAAAGCCGAATTCGGAGCGGAGATGGAGAGCGAGGTGTTGAAGATGGCGGAGGGACTTTAATTGCGCGGCCCTGACGGGCCGCGCAATTACCGTAGCAATTCCAACACCGCCAGCGTCATCGCCTTGATCCCACCTCGCAGCGTCGGCTCGGGAAGGGGTTTGAAACCCGATGAGTGCAACGACGGCAGGCGTTGGCCGCTG
>DATLVW010000792.1:0-2879 GCA_035577085.1 Thermoanaerobaculia bacterium | reverse complement strand
CGCGTTGCTCATGTGGTCCGCCTTTGCCAAGGAGACGGTAAAAGTCCGGCGTCGTGAGGTAGTGATACTCCGCGAGAAACGCAAGCGCCTCGCGACGAGGACCGGTTAGAACCTCCCGCGCGCTCATGCCCTGACCTTGCTCGTGTTGTATTGATTGTCGGTTAGGGCGAGCGCCACGCCCTGCGGGTCCATCGTCGCGAGATGCGGTCTGTTGTCCTCGAAGAGGATTCCGGTTTCCACGCGAGCAACGTAAACGCGAAGTAAGGCGGATCGGTAGAAATGCAGCAGCCCTCGCGCATCGAGCGATTCATTTTTTCGCCTGTTACAAGACCCTTCCCTTAGCCACGGGTTGACAGCCTCGGCACGGCACTTACACTGATTGGCAAAGGTCTCCTCAACTTCCAACGAATATTTCTCATGAGTCCCGAGGGTTTCTCACCTCAAGAACAACCGCCCGATGTCGAAGCGTTACGCCACGAGGTCGAAGAAAATATCTTCCAGGCGAGCGACATCGTCGAACAGAAACTGCCCGACGTTCCCGACAAGCAGATGCTGAGGCACCTGCTCGCCGCTGCCGGCCATCTTGTTGGTCCTGCCTACCAGCGCGATGCATGGCGGAGGCGCGCGCCGCTGCTTCGAGCGGACCTGGAAGGAGCACTAGCGGAATTGCGTCAGCTCGAAGATAACGAATCTTGAAGGATGTCTTCCTTTAGAAAAGATAACGAAGCTTAGTTATAGCGTGGGAACCTCCTACTTTCGCCTCTACAGGTAGGCCAGCCTTTTATTGCTGCGCATTTCTGGCGCGCGCTCGCATGAGTGCGGCCTGTGGCGTAGCACCGCCACGAAAAGGAAGATGAAAGAACGGAACTTCAAAGCAATGAGGAGGCATGTAACCCGCCGTACGGATTGAATAAGATGAATCTGCGCGATATTGACGCCGACTCCTACCATTCGCTTGCAACACAACGACTTAGTAAACCATGACGACGAAGCATGCGTGCGGCTCGTTGTACCTGCGGGACGTACCCGCCGCGACAGCCCCCTATTGCTCGGCTTTCCCCTATATGAGTCGCCTCGGTCTGCTCGCCGAATTCGCCCCGAACGGCAAGATGCCGCCGAAAGACGACAGCGATAAGGTCGTAGCGATTCCCGGTCATGAGACAAGCTGAATATCGTTTTCGACTTCGTTGCCCCAGACGTCCCAGCCGGGTGCCGCGCGGCGTGCAAACAGTTCGAGATAAGGACCGTAACTCACGGTCTCGATCATCCTTCGCATAGCTTCTGGTTTAACGGAGTGTCGCCCGCGCGGCGCAGCAATGAGCGTCGCGCCCTGCTGGCGCTTTCCATCGACTGTCTTGTACGGCGGCCTTCCCTTGACGCCGAAGAGAACGTGTTCGGTTTGACCGCGGAAATACTGTCCGAGACCGATTCGATCCTTCGCCCACGTAATCATCGTTTTGTAGGTGAAGCCCCACGTGGTCATGATGTCGAGGCCGTGCTGTAGGAAATTGTTCGTCACCCACATGTAAAGGTGGCAATCAACGTCGGCGAGTTGCTGGACGTTCAGCGACTTGATGTTTGGGATGGTCATGAGGGGATAGTGCCGATCGGCTCCGCGCTTAATTCTTCCCCCGCCGTATTCGGGCCACGGCGGGTCTGCGTAGATTGTTTTGTACTTCTGCGGCACGCGCGAAGCGTGGAGCGGTTGGGCAAAAGGAGCGTAGTAAAGGGGCGCTTATGGCGGTTTCGCTGAAAGGTACCGCGCGAGGCGTTACAACTGCGATCTGATGCCGGCTCGGTAGGCCTTGATAACTACTCCGGTGGGAGTCCGGGTTTCACGTCATCATCATCGCCCTGGAGAGAAGCAAGACCAAGGCGCACCGACGGAGGATACATCTCTCGTGTTTGCAGGATGATTTCGTCGGCGAAGGATTCCTTCGGTCTTGGAGGCGGAGAAACCTTGAAGGTTGCGGTATCTGCAGCTCTGCCTCTTCGGATGATTGCGTGATGCGGATGAAGGTTCATGAGGGATTCAGCGTTGAATCCTCCGAGCGAACCTCCGAACTTCCGCGCGTCATCGTCCATGAGCCGGAAGAAGATGTAGGTTTCGACGGCTTCCATCGCGCTCCTGGTCTGTTCGTCTAGGTCGCGGGTTTTCACGGTTGCGAGGGTGAGGCAGAGTTGGAACTTCCGCGCCTCGATAACGATGTCGTTGAAGGCGGAGGTTTTGAAGTTCTGGAACTCGTCGATGAAAAGGTAGAACGGCCGGCGCTCTTTCCTCGGAAGCTTCACTCTGCGGAACGCCGCGAGCTGCATCTGCGAAACGAGCAAGGCTCCGAGCATGGAGGACGTGTCGGAACCTATCTCCCCTTTCGGCAATGCAGCGATGAAGATCTTGCCGGATTGGAGAACGTCGTAGAAGTTCAGTCCGGAATTGGAAGAGGTTATCTGCCGAAGCGCCTTTGACGTGTCGAACTGCGACATCCGCGTGACGATAGGCTCCTCGGTCACGGGGTGGGGATACTTCGGCCAGGTCTCCTTCCAGAACTTCTTCGCGGAATCATCTGGCAATTGCCGAACCAACGAATGGAGAAACATGTCGTCGGTGAAGATGCGGTAAAGGTCGAAGAAGGTGTTGCCTGGAATCGCGAGCAGGAGCTCTATCGCCCGCTTCAGAATCGCGTCCATCCTCGGCCCGCCGCCTTCGGTCAACCGGTGGAAGATGATGAAGAGATCGTCCGCGATGACGTTCCGCTCCATCTCGGAGGAGTAGGAGAGGAAGTTGATACCGATCGGCGTCTCGGCGGGGTTGAAGTAGATCGTGTCTTTGACCCGGCTCCGGGGGATGTAGCTGAGGACTTGCTTCGCAAGGTCGCCGG
>DATLVW010000791.1:0-2053 GCA_035577085.1 Thermoanaerobaculia bacterium | reverse complement strand
GTTTGCAGGCGGGAGCAGTACGCCGCAGCCGTCGTGAAGGCGTTCGCGTAACGACTGGCTCCATTTCGGCGTGAGGTCGGGATTGACCGCCACGAGGAAGCCCCATCGATCGTTGAAGTGCGCGCGGCTGACGATATAGATCGTCCCGTCGGATGCGACCGCTGGCGCGACGTTGATACCCGGCCGCTGCCCCCCGCAGGTTCTCGTTGGCGCGACTGCGTCCGGGGATGGGGGATGCAGCGGGCCGCCGAAAGAAAACTCCCAGGTGCAAGCGGCGTCCGGTGCCGGAGCGTTGGTCACGAGCGGCGCGAACGGCACGATGGTGGGGGTGCCAGCCGGCGTCACCCTAACGAGCCAGGAGCCGAGGATGTCACCGAACCACGGTGCGTCCTGCTGCAGCCGGAATGCGCCATAGATAATGTTCCCTGAGGAATCCGCGGTCGGTGGACCGGAGACGAACGTCATGGTGTCGATCGATCCGAAGGGATTGATGCGGTGGATGATCTCGCCGGTAGTCCGGTTGAGTTGCAGGAGCGTCCCGCCCGCGGCCGGAACGTAGATGGAGTCGTTGGCGATGACCGGCTGCATGGCCGGCTCCCAGATCCCCGCCCCGTCCGGAATCGGATACCAGTCGCTTGGCTGCACCCACTTCTCGACGAGCTGACCGTTCTCCCAATGCAGACGATGCACGCTCCACCTCGGGATCCCCTGAAACGGTCCGATAAAGATCAATTCTTTGTACGACATGAAGACGTCGTCGCCGTCGATGAGCGGCACGGCATAGTGAACGAAGAGGTCGCCCGATCCTGGATCGATCTCATCGGGCACGAGGGGGTCGTGCACCACGTCCGCGAGCGTGCGAACGAGCGGCTGTCCGACGACCGAGCTGTTTCCGGTGTGCCGCTGGTTGGCGCCGAACTGGGACCATTGAGCGAGCGCGGAGGCCGTCGCCGCAAGCTGGATCGTCACCGCAAATAAACGCTTGAGCATCGTGAGAGATTATGCGATTTCCGTTGCCGCATGCTTGCCCATTTTCGCGGACGCTCCGTCCTCGATCGAGGAGGTCGGTTTCCCTTGTTACACTTTGCTTCTCTCACAGGAATGAGCCTGCCGGCTGGCTCAGGCGTCGCATAACTACCCGTTAGCTTTGTAACCTATCTAAGGGAGAAACCCATGAAGAAACACATCATTCACGCAGTCGCCGCGCTCTTTCTCGTGATCGTGGCCGCGCCGCTCTTCGCCGTGCAGCGGAACGTCGTCGACGAAGTCATCCGTATGACTCGGGCCGGTGTCAGTGAGGACGCCATGCTCAACTATGTCGACAAGACGGACATTCGGATCGTCGTTACCGGCGATGACGTCATCGCCATGACGGAAGCGAACGTGCCGAAGGCGGTCATCAAGGAAGTGGTCGATAACTCCGGACGCGGCAGCAACTACCGCGACCGCGCGTACGTGTCGCCGCGTGTCGTCGTCGCGCCGTCCTACTACGATCCTTACTATTACTACGATCCGTTCTGGTACCGCCCGAGCCTCTACCTCGGCTTCGGCTTCGGCGGGTTCTACGGCGGCGGATTCCGCGGAGGCCACTTCGGTGGTCACGGCGGTGGTCATCATCACTAACTCGCAGTAAGCCTCTCTCACGGTCGACCGAAAGCCCGGGCCTCGCGCCCGGGTTTTTTTTGGGGTGATGAGGGCTACTCATCTGCGCACGTCTCCTCACAGTTCTGGCGCACGTCTCTCAACTTCTCGCAACCTTTCCAATCGAGCGCCTTCTCCCCCACGCTTCTTGTGGGGGAGAAGGTGGCCGAAGGCCGGATGAGGGGGCGTTCCCACAAGTGCTGAATCCGTGCATGTGCCGTGTCATCAGGTAGTTGGGACGTGGCGCGGTTGATCGTTCTGCGCATTTGCTTCCCCCTCATCCGGCTTCGCCACCTTCTCCCCCCGCAAAAAGCGCGGGGGGAGAAGGCGCTCGATTGGAAGGGTTGCGATAGGGGTGTGAGAAGTGGCGACTTGCCGTGTCCCCCAGCTTCACCCTCGCGTCATGTTCGGG
>DATLVW010000790.1:0-10751 GCA_035577085.1 Thermoanaerobaculia bacterium | reverse complement strand
TTACCTTAAAACAAGGTGATTTCACTTGAACGATGACGGCGTTGACACATCTCCATCGCTCAGCGCCACGCCACACGTCCTTGGGTGGTGGCGAAGGCGGAAGCGGAGCGAGTGCAACCAGGATGATGACGACCAAACCGGTCCAACAACAAAACGGGCGGACCTTGCGGTCCGCCCGTTCGTGGATTGCGTTGATTGAAACTTAGTACATCCCGCCCATACCGCCGCCCATTCCGGCACCGGGGTTACCGCCGCCGCCACCCTTCTCTTCTTCCTTGATCTCGGAGATGAGAGCTTCGGTGGTGAGCATCAGGCCGGCGATCGAGGAGGCGTTCTGGAGCGCCTGCTTCGTCACCTTGGCCGGGTCGATGATCCCTGCGCTGATCATGTCGACGACTTCATCATTGCGGGCGTCGTAGCCCCAGTTGCCGCCCTTGGTCTTGATCTCGTTCAGCAGGACTGCCGCTTCTTTTCCTGCGTTGAAGACGATCTGGCGGAACGGCTCTTCGAGCGCGCGGCGGATGACGTTGACGCCAACCTTCACATCGCCCTCGGCCTTGACCGCTTCGACGGCAGCGATCGCTCGAAGGAGTGCGACGCCCCCACCTGGAACGATGCCTTCCTCTACAGCGGCCTTGGTCGCATGCATTGCGTCTTCGACGCGGGCTTTCTTTTCTTTCATCTCGGTCTCGGTTGCGGCGCCGACTTTGATGACGGCAACACCGCCCACGAGTTTGGCCAGGCGCTCCTGGAGCTTCTCGCGATCGTAATCCGAGGTCGTATCGTCGATAAGGCCACGAATCTGCTTCACGCGGCCGGCGATCTGGTCCTTGCGGGACTTGTCGTCGGTGTCGGTGACGAGCGTGGTGTTGTCCTTATCGATCGTGACGCGCTTGGCGTCGCCGAGGTCTTCCCACTTGACGTTCTCGAGCTTCACACCGATGTCCTCGGAGATCAGTTTGCCGCCGGTGAGGATTGCGATGTCTTCGAGCATGGCCTTGCGGCGGTCGCCGAAGCCCGGCGCCTTGACGGCGGCGACGTTCAGCGTGCCACGGAGCTTGTTGACGACGAGCGTGGCCAGAGCCTCGCCTTCGACGTCTTCAGCGATGATGAGGAGCGGCTTGCCCTGACGAGCGGTCTGCTCGAGGATCGGGAGCAGGTCCTTCATCGAGGAAACCTTCTTCTCGTAGATGAGGATCTTGGCGTTCTCCAGGACCGACTCCATGCGCTCCGGGTCGGTGACGAAGTACGGCGAGAGGTAGCCGCGGTCGAACTGCATCCCCTCGACGACTTCGAGGACGGTGTCGAGGCCGCGCGCTTCTTCGACGGTGATGACGCCGTCTTTGCCGACCTTCTCCATGGCCTGGGCGATGATGCTGCCGATCTCGTCATCGCTGTTCGCGGAGATCGTTCCGATGTGGGCGATGTCCTTGCCCTCAACCGGCTTGGCCAGCTTGTCGATCGAATCGACGGCGGCGCGGACGGCGATCTCGATGCCGCGCTTGACGTCCATCGGGTTTGCGCCGGCGGTGACGTTCTTGATGCCTTCGCGGTAGATGGCCTGGGCCAGAACCGTTGCGGTGGTCGTGCCGTCGCCAGCCATGTCGGAGGTCTTCGAAGCGACCTCGCGGACCATCTGGGCTCCGGCGTTTTCCATTTCATCCTTCAGCTCGATCTCCTTGGCGACGGTGACGCCGTCCTTGGTGATCGTAGGGGAACCGAACTTCTTCTCGATGACGACGTTGCGGCCACGGGGGCCCAGGGTCACTTTGACCGCGTCGGCGAGCTTGTTGACGCCGCGAAGAATCGCCTGACGGGCGTCTTCACTGTACGTAATGCGCTTTGCCATTGGTTGTTTCTCCTTCTTTCTGGTTGCTTACTCGACTACGGCGAGGACTTCGTCTTCGCGGAGGATGGTGTACTCGACGTCATCGATCTTGATATCGGTGCCGGAGTACTTGCCGATTAGGACGGTGTCGCCCTTCTTGACGTCGAGCTTCATGCGCTTCCCGTCCTCGGAAAACTTGCCGTCGCCAACCGCGATGACTTCCGCCTGCTGGGGCTTCTCTTTGGCCGTGTCCGGAATGATGATGCCGCCGCGCACCTGCTCTCCTGTTTCCTTGCGGGTGACGACGATCCGGTCATACAACGGACGAAGTTTCATAGACATCTGTGACTCTCCTTTCGCTTTGATACTGGATGGATTCGCGGCAGAACGCCGCGAAATGACTCTCTTGTCCGAAGCTGAGCGTTTAGCACTCAAGCCTCGTGAGTGCTAACAATATGTTCGGCGCATTATTCTGTCAAGAGGGAAGCCGGAATGACGTCAATGACCGACAGCGCGATGGCGGGGAGGAACCTGGACGTCGTCGTTGACGATGGTAGCCACGGCCGCCGGTCCCGGCGCCGTCGAGGTGTTGTCGGTACTGACGATGAGGATGCTGAAGGTCTCGTCAGGCTCGAAATTCGTATCGCCGATGATGGCTACGGTGAAGGTTTTTGTGAGCTCGCCCGGCTGAAAAACGAGCTCGCCGCTCGATGCGACGTAGTCCGATCCCGCGGTCGCCGTTCCATCCTGCGTCTGCCAGCGCACGCGGCTCACGTTCGTTGACGCGGCTGACAACGTTGCCGTAAACGTGACGTTGGACGTCCCGCTATTGCCCTCGGGGAAGGAGAGGTTGCCGATCTGCACGGACGGCGGTGCCGGCGGTCCTCCCAGATCGTCGTCGATGATGGTCCCGGTGCCGGCCGTATCCTGGAACGCTGCATTGACCGCATTCGAGAGTTGCACGTTGAAGAACTCGGTCCCCTCGACGATCGAGTCACCAATGACGGGCACGGTGATGGTCTTCGCAGTCTCGCCGGCGAGGAATATCAGCGTTCCTGACGTGGCGACGAAATCGCTGCCCGCGGTGGCTGTGCCATTCGTCGTCTGGTAATCGACGGTTGTGGTGAGCGTCGCATTCGCGGGCTGCAGACTCACGGTGAAGACCGCAGGCGTTGTTCCGCTGTTGCCTTCCGTCACAATCACGTCATTGATGCTGATCTTCGTGAGGACGGGGAACGATGACGTATTGTTGTCGGGCCTCGGGTCGGACGTACTGCTCGACACCGAAGCCGTGTTCGTGACCTGCGTAGCCGCATCGACTGTGAGTACGAACTCGGCAGCGGTCGTCTTTCCTTCGAGCCCGGGCAGGACGCCAATCGTGCAGTTGATGGTTCCGGTTGCGCCTGGGGCGGGGGTGCTGCAGTTGAAGGCCGGTCCGCTGTTTTGCGACCAACTGACGAAGGTGCTGCCCGGGGGGACGGAGTCGGTCAAGGTCACGCTCGCGGCATCGTTCGGACCCGCGTTGCGTACGACGATGCCGAAGGTTGTGCCTCCGCCGGATACGGCCACGGAGACATCGGCCGATGGCGCTGTAGTCGTGATCGCCGTCGTCCGACTGGCCGTGTTATTCGAAGTGTTCGGATCAGTTTCATCGGCCGCGATGGTCGCGCTGTTCGTCAGCGTCGTCTCTTGCGAAACACCATCGTTGACGCGGAACGTGAACGTGAACACCGGCTGGTCGCCGCCGCGCACATCGAACTTCGGTGCCGTGCAAACGATGTTGCCGGTCGTGCCGACCGCGGGAGTGGTGCAGTGGAAATCACCGATCGGGTCGGCAACGCTGGCGGAAAGGAACGTTGTATTTGCGGGAACAGCATTGGTGAGGTGAGGGTGATTCGCGGTGGACGGGCCTTTGTTGGAGATGGCGACCTGAAAACTTGCCGTCGCGCCGGCGCTGACGGCTGCCGCTCGATCCATTGAGTCGATCGAGAGATCGGCGGAGGCAGCCGACGAGCCGACGATGCCGGTGGAGGCGCTGCTGCTGTTGCTCGACGTGTCCGGATCGGGCGTGGGGGAGGTGATCGTGGCGGTGTTGGTGATCGAGCCGCTGGGTGCTGCGGACGACGTCTTCACGGACAGTGTGAAGCGGACTGTCCCTTCTACCGGCATTGTCGCGGCGGAACAGGTAACCGTTCCACCGGATCCCACAGCCGGCGTACTGCACGTGAACGTGCCATCCGAGGCATCGAGCGAGACGAAAGTGGTACCGGCCGGCAGGGAGTCAGTCACCGTCGCGTTCGATGCTGCATCAGGGCCGTTGTTGAAGACGAAGATCGAGTACGCGATCGTGTCGCCGGCCGACGCGGACTCAGTACCGCTCTTGGAGATCACGAGGTCGGCGCTCTGTGCCTCCGCGGACAAGGCGGTGAAGACGGCCGCACAGAAGGCCAGGACTGCGAGTTGATTGCGCATGTAGTACCAAGGTTTATAGCGCAGGTTCCGGTTTGACTGTGTTGAACATCACGCCCACCGGCTGTTCTTCTGGTGCGAGCGCAGCAAACTCGTCTTCGATTGTCGTGCCATCGCTGGGAACTTCGCCGCTCGGTTTCTTGCGCAGCTTGTCCATGTAGACATAGAAGACAGGTGTCACGAAGAGAGTAAGCGTCTGCGAGAAGAGGAGACCGCCGACTACGGCCAGTCCGAGCGGGCGGCGTGATTCGGCGCCGGCACCGAAGCCGAGCGCGATTGGGATTGTGCCCATCAGCGCGGCCATCGTCGTCATCATGATGGGCCGGAAACGAACGACGCATGCTTCGTAGATGGCGTCAACCGAGCTCTTTCCCTCCTTCTGCGCTTCGAGGGCGAAGTCGACCATCATGATGCCGTTCTTCTTCACGAGGCCGACGAGCATGATGATGCCGACGAAGGCGTAGATCGACAGGTCGACTTTGAACACGAGCAGCGTCAGGAGCGCGCCGAAACCGGCAAATGGCAGAGCCGAGAGAATCGTCAGCGGATGGATGAAGCTTTCGTAGAGGATGCCCAGCACCATGTAGATGACGGCGATGGCGATGAGGAGCAACAGGCCGAGACCCTGCAGCGACGACTGGAAAGCTTGTGCGGTGCCCTGGAAGGACGTCGTAACGGTTGCGGGCAGTGTGACTTTCGCAGCGTCATTGATCTCGGTCACGGCGGCGCCGAGCGACGTACCCGGTTTGAGGTTGAATGACAGCGTCACGGACGGTGCCTGACCGGAGTGATTGACCGCAAGCGGACCAACCGTCGGGATGAGTTTCGCGACGGCATCGAGCGGCACGAGCTCGCCCGAAGATGAGCGGACGTACAGCATCGACAACGCCTGCGGATTTTTCATGTACTCGGGATCGAGCTCCATGATGACCTGATACGTGTTGTTGGGTGCGTAGATCTGCGACACCTGTCTCGTTGCATACGATGAGAAGAGCGCGTCTTCGACCTGGTTCGGCGTCAGGCCGAGCGTTGCGGCACGGTCGCGGTTGATCTCAACGTTTACCGTCGGATTGCGCAGGAAGAGATCGCTGCTCACGTCGACGAATCCGGGCAGTGTGCGCATCTTCTCCATCATCTTTTGCGATGCGTCGTAGAGCGTTGCCGTGTCCGCGGACTGAAGCGTGTACTGATACTGCGAGTTTGACTGCCGTCCGCCGAGGCGGATCGGTGGAGGGTTCTGCAGCGAGACGCGGAAGCCAGGGATGGCGTTCAGCTTGGGGCGCAAATCGTTCATCACGTCATCGATCGAGGCCTTACGTTCCGATTTAGGGACGAGGCGCAGGGAGATGACGCTGCTGTTGTTGGCGCCGCCGCGGCCGACGAACGAAAAGAACGCCGCCACCCGATTGTCCTGGTTCACGATATCCATAGCCATGCGCTGGTGCCGGACGAGCTCGGGGAACGATGTTCCCTGCGCTGCCTCGAGGCTGATGCGCACTTCATTCTGGTCTTCGTTTGGGATGAACCCCTTCGGAATGACAATGAAGAGCCAGACCGTCGCGGCGAGGATGGCCAGCGACAACATCAAGGTCATGGCGCGCTGGCGCAACGCGAAGCGGAGGCCGCTCTCGTAGAGCGAGAGCATGCCGTCGAACATCTTTTCCGTGGCCTGGTAGAACCTGCCGTGCTTCTCCCCTTTGTGTGCGCGCAGGAACTTCGCGCTGAGCAGGGGTGTGAGCGTGAGCGAGACGAAGCCGGAAACGAGGATCGCTGATCCGATCGTCACGGCGAACTCGTGGAAGAGACGTCCGAGGATGCCGCCCATGAAGAGGATGGGGATGAAGACGGCAGTCAGCGAGATCGTCATGGAGATGATCGTGAAGCCGATCTCCCTCGATCCATTGAACGCCGCTTCCATCGGCTTCTCGCCCATCTCCATGTGCCGGACGATGTTCTCCAGCATGACGATGGCATCGTCGACGACGAAGCCGACGGACAGCGTAAGCGCCATCAGGGAGAGGTTATCGAGCGAGTAATCGAACAGGTACATCACGGCGAACGTGCCGACGATCGAGAGCGGTAGCGCCAGACTGGGGATGATCGTGGCCGAGACGTTTCGCAGGAAGAGGAAGATGACCAGGATGACGAGGAAGAGGGTGAGCAACAGCGTGAACTTGACGTCATCGACCGAAGCCCGGATGGAGTCGGCGCGGTCACGATGCACCTGCAGATCGACCGAGGCGGGGATCTGACTGCGGAATGTCGGCAACAGCGCGCGAACGCGGTCGGATACTTCGACAGCATTCGTTCCCGGCTGTTTCTGCACCGCCAGAATGAAGCCGGGCTTGCCGCGGAACCAGGCCATGGTCTGGTTGTTCTCGACGTCGTCGCGCACGGTGCCTAGCTCACCGAGGCGTACCGGCCGGCCGTTGCGGTAGGCGACGATGATCTTCGCGTAGTCGGCGGCCTTGTAGAGCTGCCCGTTCGCCTGCACCGTGTAGTTCGTGAATGGACCCGTGAGCACGCCGCCGGGCAGGTTCACGTTGTTGTTGCGGATGGCGTTCGCCACCTCGTCGATGCCGACGCCGCGGCTGGCGAGCTGGCGTGGATCGAGCTGCGTGCGAACGGCGTACTTTTGTGCGCCGAAGACCTGGACCTGCGCCACCCCTTCGATCGCGGAGATGCGGAGCGCCATCATCGTCTCTGCGTATTCGTCGAGCTGGTACAGCGGCATGTTCTCGGATGTGATGGCGAGATAGAGGACGGGCGTGTCCGCGGGATTGACCTTGTTGTACGACGGCGGCGCCGGCATATTCGGCGGCAATTGGCGGCCGGCCGCGGCGATGGCCGCCTGCACGTCCTGAGCGGCGGCGTCGAGATTGCGGTTCAGTGCAAATTGCAGCGTGATCGAAGTCGATCCGAGCGATGACGACGAGACCATCGAGTCGAGGCCGGCGATCGTCGAGAACTGCCGTTCCAGCGGCGTCGCCACCGAGGCGGCCATCGTCTCAGGGCTTGCTCCCGGCAGCGACGCGTTCACATTGATGGTCGGGAAGTCGACGTTCGGCAGATCGCTGACCGGCAACAACCGGTAAGACATGATTCCGAACAGCACGATGGCAAGCATGACCAACGTCGTCATGACGGGACGGCGGATGAAGATGGCGGCGATGTTCATGGTGTGGGTGGCTCGGTGATCGGGTTGCCCAAGCTACAACGACTTCTTCACTTCCACTTTGCTCTTCGGAGTCAGTCGGATCTGGCCGTCGGTGACGACGGTGTCGCCGGCATTGACGCCCTTACCGATGACGGCCTGGTCATCAACTTGCTGAATGACGGTCACGGGACGCATCTGAATTCCGTTGCCCTCGGTGACGACATATACGTACTGCCCCTTCTGACCGTTCTGCACGGCTTGCGCTGGCACGACCGTGGCGTTGCGCCGGTTCGACAGCGTCATGGCCACATTCACGAACTCGCCGGGCCAGAGCACCCGGCCCTCGTTCGTGAACGTCGCTTTGAGCGTGATCGTTCCGGTTTGCGCGTCGACTGCGTTGTCGACGAATGTCAGCTTCCCATTTTGAACTGCGCCGCCGCCCTGCTGCGGCGAAGCGGTTACGGGCACATTGCCGAGCCCTCGGGCGCGCACGTCGCCAAGCTGCGATTCCGGAACGGAGAACGTGACATACACCGGCGTGATCTGGTTGATCGCGACCAGCGGCGTCGTGTCGTTCGCCTTGACGAGATTGCCGGCCTGCACCTGGAGGCTGCCGGTTCGGCCATCCAGTGGCGAGCGAATGTCGCAGTAGGCGAGTTGGAGACGGGCGTTATCGGCCGCAGCGCGGTCCGCGGCAACGACTGCGCGCGCGGCCTCGGCGCCGGATACGAATTTGTCGTAGTCCTCGCGGGTGACGTAGTCCTTTTTCACGAGCTCCGCGTAGCGCTTGGCCTCGGCTTCGGCATTCTTCGCCTGGGCCTCATCGCGATTCAGGTTCGCTTCCGCCTGCGCCAGCGCGGACTGATATGGCCTCTCATCGATGGTGAAGAGGCGCTGGCCTTTGCGGACGTCGTCGCCTTCGCGAAACCAGACGCGCTGGAGCTGGCCAGCCACGAGCGCGCGAACGGCAACGCTGGAGATCGGTTGCACGCTGCCAATGACGCGCACATCCACCGGGACGTCTCGTTGTTCGGCGAGGGCAACGGTGACGGGAACGCGCTCCTCTGCCGGTTTCTCTTTTTTCTCACCGCAACCGAGGAGCGTGGCTACGATCGCGGCCGCGGTGATGGCACGAATGCCGGTCAACTTCATTGAGATCATCGTGATCATTTTCCTTGCGGCGCGCCTGTCGGTGTGAGCGTGCCAGTGTCGTGTGCGAGCTGTGCAACTGTGAGGAACCAATCCGCGCGTGCCTGAACTTCCTCAGCCCGCGCATTTTCCAGTGCGGACTCGGCGGTGAGCAGGTCGAGGATGCTTCCGATACCGGCGCGGTAGCGGCCCTGAGCGACGTCGGCGGATTCCTGCGCGTCGTGCAGAAGATCGCGGCTGGTCTTCAATCGCTTCACCGCCGTCTGCAGATCGTAATAACTCGTCCAGACCTGAAGGCCGATCTGCTGTTCGAGACCGCGCGCGTTCTCGGAAGCGAGTTTTGTTTCCAGCTCGGCCGCGCGAATGTCGTACGTGTTGCGAAAGCCTGTGAAGAGCGGGAAGCGAAGGGAAACACCCGCCGAGTACGACGTTATCTGCCGTTGCAGCCCATTCGCGAAAACCGGCGCGACATTGGCGCCAAGACCTAACGTCGGCAATCCCTGCGAACGCACGACTCTCACGTGTGCGCGCGCCTCCTCGATCGCGGCGCGTGCTGCCGCGAGATCGGGACGCTCGGTGACTGCCTGCGCGATCAGTGCGTCGGCGGCATCACTGACCTGCTGCGCGGGAATGTCGAGGGGAAGCTCGCCGGCTTCGAAGGGCGTCGTCGCCGGCAATCCCATCGCCGTGGCGATCGTGCCGCGCAGCTTGTGAAGATTCCCGTCGATGGTTTCGTAAGTCAGTTGTGCCTGCGAGAGGGCAGTCCTGGCCTGCAGTTCATCGGCGATCGTTGCGACGCCGGCGCGATGCCTGGCCTCAGCCGAATCGAGGCTGGTCTGCCGTTCCTTGATCGTCGATGCCTGCGCCGTGAGCAGCGCTTTGGCATCGAGGTAGTCGTAGTAGGCCTGCTCGACGCGGAGGATGACGTCCTGGATGGCCTGGTTGTGCGTGTAGTCCGCAGCGATGAGCATCTGCCGCGCCGCCTCGGTCTCCGCGTTTCGGCCTCCGAAATCGAAGAGGAGATAGTCGAGCGACAGATTCGGCGCCGTGAGCGTGGTGGCTGTGCCGGTCGTGGTGTGTGTGCGAGCCAGCGAAGCGTCGAGATCGACGGCTGGCAGATACGCCGCGCGAGCGCTGCCGAGGTTTGCCTCCGAGACGCGCGCGTTGAGCCAGGTCGTCCTCGTCAGCGGATTGTTCGATAGCGCCAGACCGACGATTTGCGCCAACTCCAGCGGCGCGCCGGCCGGCGGGAGGGCGAGATCGTTCGGTGCCGGCACGGGCGGAGGAATCGCCTTCGCCGGGGGCGTCCATTGCGTAGAGGGAGCGGCGGGAGTCCCGACGCCGTGAACAGAAGGATTGGTGACGGTTTCGATGTCACGTACGCTCGCACACGCGGCGAGAAGAAGGGCCGTAATCGGGATGAGTGTTTGTTTGAGCATTACCGAAGTGGATTCCAACAGATGCAGGACTTGCTACGGTTACAAAGCTGTAGCGTTGAAGGGGGTGAATCAGAGATCAGGAGAGCAGTGGACTGCGTGATCAGAGATTAGTGGATCAGGGCAGCGAGTCCAATCCGAAGCGTGGGTTGGTGATCAGAAGGCGCGACCGGCCGAAACCGACTAATACTACCTGATTCCTACACTCCACCACCTCCACCGCCGCCTTCGAGCGGCAGCACACCACCTGCGCCTCGGGGCGGAGGCGACATCGTCTATCCGGAGGAACCCCACCGAAGGATCCGGTGCTGCTCGCTGTGCTGAATCTCGTCATGGCCGGCTACGTCGGCTACTTCAATGCCGGCGTACGAGACATTGATGACGAGACTCGAGACATCGATGTCAAGATCGTCGACGTCGATGTCCAGATTTCTAACAGCGATGTCCAGATCTCTAACAGCGATGTCCAGCTTTTCCACATCGCAGTCTCAATTCGACACTTCAATGTCCAGATTTGACGCATCGACGTCCAGATTTTCCACATCAATGTCTCGGCTGACGACATCGCAGTGTCGATTCTCGACCTCGCAGGCTCGATTCTCGACCTCGCAGGCTCGATTCTCGACTTCGCAGTCTCGATTCTCGACCTCGCAGGCTCGATTCTCGACTTCGCAGTCTCGATTCTCGACCTCGCAGTCTCGATTCTCGACTT
>DATLVW010000789.1:0-3991 GCA_035577085.1 Thermoanaerobaculia bacterium | reverse complement strand
GATCGTCGCATTTTGAGATCCTTCGACCGTCCTACGCCGCCTATCTATGAAGGATGCAACGTCAGCGAATCTTGCGGCGGCTTCGGCGGCTCAGGATGACACAAACACGTTTCGCGCATCGGCAACGGTAGCTGCAGTTCTGACAGCAATCGCATCCCTCATCCACTACAATCCGCGCACTTTTGCTCACGAGGTGCTCATGAATCCTGTTCAACCCATCACAGTCGCGCAGTACGGAATCGGTCCGATCGGCGCGGAGATCGCTCGTTTACTCCTGACCAAGCCGTGGGTGCGCATCGTCGCTGCGGTCGACGTCGATCCGAACAAGATCGGCAAAGACCTTGGCGAAGTGATCGGTCTCGATCGCGAGGTCGGCGTCAAAGTCACTGCCGAGCTCACGGCGAAGCCCGACGTCGTCTGCCACTCCACCGGCTCGCGCCTTCGCGATGTATCCGGTCAGCTCAAGGACCTCCTCAACCGCGGCTGCCACGTCGTCTCCACCTGCGAGGAGCTCTCCTTCCCGCTTGACCAGGCCATTCGCGAAGAGCTGCAACAGACGGCCCGGGCCCGCAACGTCACGCTCCTCGGCACAGGCGTCAATCCCGGCTTCGTGATGGACAAGCTGCCGCTCACGATCACCTCGGTCTGCCAGCGCGTCGACTCCGTCGAGATCATCCGCATTCAGAACGCATCGACGCGGCGCGAACCGCTGCAGCGCAAAGTCGGCGCAGGCATGACGCCGGATGAGTTCCGCGCCGCCGTGGCCGCGGGCAAGATCAAGCACATGGGCCTGCGCGAGTCGCTGATGATGGTCGGCAACGGACTCGGCGCCGAGTTCGAATCGGTAAGCGACGAGGTGATCGAGCCGATCATCGCCGAGCGCGAAGTGAAGACGCAGTACCTAACGTGCGCGGCCGGACAGGTCGCTGGCGTCCACCAGACGATCTTCGGCAAGGGGAAGATCAACGTGAGCCTGGAGCTGCGCATGTACGTCGGCGCCGAGGATGTGGCCGCGGACAAGGTGATCGTGCACGGCGTGCCCGACGTGGAGATGGTGATCAAAGGCGGCGTCCACGGCGACCGAGCTACCGCCGCGATGGTCGTCAACTCGATCCCGCGTGTCGTGAACGCGCGCCCGGGCGTGCTGACGATGGACGATATTCCGATTAGCTTCCGGTAAAGGCTCTTAACCACAAAGACACAGAGGACACCAAGTCTTTCTTTGTGCTCTTTGTGTCTTTGTGGTGCACGTCTTCAGAGCATTCTCACGACGAATGGTCGTACACGATGCGCCAGCCTTCCGGGCGGCGATGGAAGATCAGCGTGGTTCTTCCATGCGGCGAGTCGGTACCGCGTGTCAGTTTCCAGGCGCCGGTGACGACCACGTCGTTGTTGCTCATCGGGTGGAACTCGATGTCCGAGAAGACGAGCGTGCCCATCTTCGCCTTCGAGTCGTACTTCGCTTTGTAACGGTCGCGCACTTTCGTCCAGCCGCGCGTGACGTCGGTACCGACGAACATCGTGTCGTCGCTGCGGGCGTAGCCGTCCATGTAGGCGTCGATGTCGCCGCGATTCCAGGCGGCTGTTTGCGCGTCGAGCACGGCGCGAATAGCGGTAGACGGATCGACGACCGGTGCGGACGAGAAACTCCCGCCGTTGGCCGCGTTAACGAGGAGCACGGCGGCGAGGATAGAAACAAGTAAGACGATCTTCTTCATAGTGAGTCCTTTCTAGTGGGCGCGCTCATGGAGCGTCGCGCGATCAGGTAGCCGAGGGTGAGGACACCGGAGACGAGCCAGAGGATGGTCCATGCGGGAGGCGCCGAACGCATCCAGTTCCACATCGCCAGCGTGATCGCCCATAGACCATATACGAACAGGAACATCCTGCGGTGACTGGAGTCGTCGTCGACGCCTGCGGCGATGCTCGCGCCGAGGATGAGCGTGGGGATGAGACCGAAGATGATGTTGAGGAGATGGATCATCGGTACCGCACGTCGATCACCTTGCGGACGACATCCTTGGCCACGCCCGGCAGGTTCTGCACGCGCGTCAGCACATCGTTGAACGTGTGCGACTCGCCGCCGTGCTTGAAGCACTCCGCGCAGCGCGGCAGCTCCGTGAAGTCGCGCCGCTCGAACGCGGCCTGCATCGTGGCGAAGCGCGGCGAATCGAGGATCTCGCCAAGCGATTGGGTCTTCAGATCGCCGAGGACCTGGTCGCCGTGGGCGTCGTAGCAGCAGTGCGTGACGCGGCCGTCCGCGAAGATCACGACCCAGGTGAAGAACGCGCCCTGCACGCAGCCGTAGAACTTCCCGTGCAGATCGGTCTCTTCGTTGACGTCGAGCGCTTCGCACGTTTTCTCGATGACGCGCGCGTTGCGATACTTCTTCAAATCGAAGAGCGAGCGGAAGTCGTCGACGGTCTCTTCGAGCGTCAGCCGCGAGCGCATCTTCTGAATCTCGATGCGGATGGGATGTCCTTTGGCTTGATCGAGAAACGCACGCGTGAGGACGACGAGCTTGTCGAAGTCTCCCCCGGTGCGCAGTTGCGGATAAACATCCGGTTGGATCGAATCGACGCAGATGCGGATGCGTTTCAGCGGCGACGCCAACAATTTCGCGCCGATCTCTTCCGTCAACACTAACCCGTTCGTCGACAAGCTGGCCTCGGGGAAGAGGCGGATGGCGTCATCGATCCGCGCGTAGAGCAGCGGCTCGCCCATCTCGTGCAGCCATTTCAGCTTCAGCCCCGCGCCGTGGATCTCGCGCTCGGCCCTCTCTACCATCGGCCACACCATGTCCTCGTACGGACGGCGCAACACGGGCAGCGGGCACATGCCGCAGCGGAGGTTGCACTTCGAGGTCAGCTCGAGGCCGACTTTGATGCGGCGAGGGTTGAGTTTCATCTCCCGTCCACTAAGGCAGCGAACACCGCGGCGTATTCCGTCCACGAGTACTTGCGCGCTGCCGCCGCGGCGCTTTGCTCCATCGATGTGCGGTCGCGCGTGGTGAAGAATTCGTCGACGGCGCGCGCGAGTGCCGTTGGATTGTCGGGAGGCACTAGCATGCCATTCGATCCGTCGATGACCTCGGGTAACCCGCCGACCGTCGTCGCGATGACCGGCCGCGCGAAGTGGAACGCAGTCAGCGCCACACCGCTCTGCGCTTCGATGCGATACGGCGCGAGAATGACGTCCGCGGCCGCGAAGAAGGTGGCGATCTCGGAGTCCGGGATGAAGCGGAAGTCGAAGCGAACATTGCTGCGAAGATCGGTTTTACGTAGGTCGGACTCTCCAGTCCGACTGGTCGTTTTGTCGGACTGAGAGTCCGACCTACGTTGCGTTTGGGCGAGGCCTAACTCTGCCGCCAATCGCACGTACTCATCCGCGCGCTCCCACCACGCCTCGCCGGCAACGATGAGGATCACCTCGGTATGCAGCTCACGCCAGGCGCACAAGGCGATGTCGAGCCCCTTGAACGGACGTACATGGCCGAAGAAGAGCGCGACGTTCGCGGCGTTGTCGATGTCAAGCGTCGCGCGCGCCTCCGCACGCGAAGGGATCGCGCCGCCCAGCTCGTGAACCGGCAGGAACGTCTTCACCACGCGCCGCCCGCCCGAGCGCTTCCATGCTTCGTCCGCTTCCGTCCGGGCGTGGACAACGAGCGCATCCCCGCGTCGCAGCACCCGATTCGTCAGCCATCGCTTCCATGCCGCGGGCTCTTTGTCGCCGACGTTGTGGCACTGCAGGATCACCGTCGTCCGCCGCCGCATCATGGCGATCATCACCAGATACGCGGGCGCGAAGAGCCACACCCACCAGACAAAGATCACGGCGTCGTACTTCCGCAAGCGCCATCCCGCGCGTAGCCACGTGAACGGGTTCATGACGTCGACGATGAATGCGGCGTCCGCGCGTGGCAGCGTCGGATCGATGTCATCGCCGCCCGGATAAAAGCGCTTCGGGAACTGGCGCGAGAAGGAGATGACGT
>DATLVW010000788.1:0-15516 GCA_035577085.1 Thermoanaerobaculia bacterium | reverse complement strand
GAAGAGCTCGAGGCGGCCATCCGCGAAGGCAACGTCAGCAAGCATTACGACAACGCCTTGATCATGTATGGCCGCTGGCTGGAGCGGCAGGGACGCGTGGTCATCGTTGACGATGGGCGGGCGGAACGCCGGCCGGACTACACGAAAGCGTTGATCGCATATCGCCGCATCCTCTCCGAGTTCGCGAACGGTGAGAGCCGCTTCCGCGACGAGGCGAAGAACGCCGTCGACCGAATCACGAGGCCTACAGTCTCAGTCCAGGTCTCCAACGTCTTTCTTCCCGACTCCGAGGTTGAGTTTGCGTTGTCGTGGAGGAACGTGAAGTCGATCGATCTCAGCCTCTCCTCCATCGACCTCACCAAAGACGTCAACCTCAACGCGTCACCGAGCTGGCTCGCAGCGATCACCCCGGCGCCTGGCGCGCAAATCCGCAACTGGAAAAAGGAGACGGAAGACAAGGGCGATCACGAGCCCGGCTCCGATCACATCCGCATCGATCCCAAGCTTCCGGCCGGCGCGTACCTGCTGGAGGCCAACGGCGGCGGCACATCCGAGCGTGCTCTCGTTCTGATCACCGACGCCTCGATCGTCATGCGAACGGATATGTCGAAGGTGGTCGTGTTCGCGTGCAGTGCGTTGACCGGTGCGCCGATCGCCAATGCTCGCCTCAGAATCTGGGAGCGCCACGGCGAAGATGGACACGATGTAGCGAATTCATTCGACGCCACGACCAACACTGATGGTCTTGCCGAGGTGAGCCTCAAGCAAACGCAGTATATGAACCTCTTCGCAGCCATCGCGCAAGGCAACGGCCGGCAGGCCTTCGCCACGGCTTCGAAGGGTGGACGATACGGCGATCAGGGTCAGTGGCGCATCTACGCCTACAGCGATCGACCCGCCTATCGCCCCGAGGAAACCGTGCAGTGGAAATTCACGGCGCGGCGATTCGATGGGGAGACGCCAAGGAATCCCGCCGGCGCCACGCTTCACTACACGATCACCGATCCGCGCGGCACGAAGGTCGCCGACGGATCGGTGAAGTTGAACGCCTTTGGCAGCGCCTGGGGCTCGCTCCCTCTCACCACCACCATGCCCCTCGGCGTCTACGAAATCTCGTTCCGCGACGGGCAGAATGACGTCGGAGGCGCGCAGCTCTTCCGCCTGGAGGAGTACAAGCTCCCCGAGTTCAAGGTCGAAGTTCACACGCCCGAGGAGAACGGAAAGAAGAAACTCTTCCGCCTCGGCGACACCATCGAAGCAAGCATCGACGCCAGCTACTACTACGGCGGTCCGGTTGCGAACGCGAAGGTAGAAGCAGTCGTCTACTCGCGCCCGTACACGCGCTGGTGGTGGCGTCCGCGCGACTACGCCTGGCTCTACGCAAACTCCACGGAGCCGATGAACTACTACGGCAACGGCCAGGTCATCAAACGGGAAACGCTGACAACCGACGCGAGCGGACACGCCGTAATCCATATCCCGACGCAGCGCGACGGCAACGAAGTGCAGTATCAGATCGAGGCGCGCGTCACCGACGCCTCGCGGCGCGAGATCACCGGCAGCGGCAGCGTGCGCGTCACACGCCAGCGCTATCTCGTGCACGCCGACCCGGATCACTACGTCTACCAGCCGAACCAGAAGGCGGTCATTGCCTTCAAGGCCATCGATGCCAATGACAATCCCGTCCCCGCCAGCGGCACGGTGACGATCACGCGCGACTGGTGGGACGAATCGTGGATCGATCCGCAGGGTCACGAAGTCAGCGGCGCGGAGCTCGAGCGCGTGCGCAGCACAATGCGCATCTTCCCGCCGAAGCCGCACGATCCTTGCGGCTGGCAGCTCAAGTCGCGCGGATACAAGCACGAAGAGGTTCTGACGACGAAGAGCGAGACCGACGCGAACGGGGAGGCCAAGGTTACGTTCACGCCGAGCCGCGACGGCTACTACCGCGTGAGCTGGTCGAGTCCCGATCGCGATCCGTCGAAGCCCAACGCACCGCTGGCGCAGCGCGATGTCGTCACTACCGAGACGACGGTCTGGGTTGTCTCGCACGACGTCCGCGACATCGGCTATCGCCACGACGGCGTCGAGATCATAGTCGACGATGCCGCCTTCCGCACCGGCCAGACCGCGCCGGTGATGATCGTGACGCCCACGAGCAATCGCTGGGTCCTTTTTAGCGTCGATGCCGAATCGATCCTCGACTATCGCCTCGTGCACGTCGAAGGGACTGTGAAGTTGATCGAGCTCCCCATCGAAGAGAAGCATGTGCCGAACGCGTATCTCAACGCGGCCAGTGTCGCCGATCTGGCGCTCTCCGTCGATCAGAAGGAGATCGTCGTTCCGCCGCTGCGGAATGTCGTCGATGTCACCGTGAAGCCAGACCGCGAGCAATACCAGCCGCGTGAAGAAGGCACGCTCACCGTCACGACGAAGGACGCCGACGGCAAGCCGTTGTCTGCCGAGGTCGGACTCGGATTTGTCGACGACTCCGTCTACGCCATTCAGAGCGACTTCGCCGGCGATCCGCGCCAGTTCTTCTTCGGCACGAAGCGCAGCGCGAATGTTCAAACCGCGGCCAGCGTGCAGCAGGGGCGTTACGCGAAATTCATCCTCGACGACGGGAGAGTCGTCGACGAGCGGATGGTGGAACAGCCCGCGGACGAACGTTTGAAGAAAGACCGTGATGACCTGGGGCGTGAGGAGTTCGACGGTGTGGTCGGTGGAGTGGCCGGCGGTGCGGTGGCCGAGGCGATTACGGTAACAGCGGCGCCCGCGGACAGGGAAATGGCGAAATCAATGGCTATGCCGGTGATGGCGCCACCGCCTCCACCGTCAGCACCGAAGCCGGTCGTGAGTCAAGGCGCGACGGCCGAGCCCGCGGTTCAGGTCCGCAACGACTTCCGCTCCACGATCATCTGGCAGCCCGACGTGAAGACCGACGCGAACGGCGTCGCCACGATCAAGATCACCTATCCCGACTCGCTGACCACATGGCGCGTAACGGCGCGTGCGGCGTCCGCGACGAACCAGTTCGGTATGGCCACGAGCACGACGCGCACGAAGAAGCCGCTCATCGTCAGGCTCGAAGGTCCGCGCTTCTTCGTCGTCGGCGACCGCGTCACCATCTCCGCCGTCATCGACAACAACACCGACGCGCCGATGCAAGTGCGGCCGTCGCTGTATCACGGCGGGCTTACGCGGATCGATCCGTTGGCCACCGGCCAGCGGTCGCTGCACGAAGACCCGCCCGTCGACGTCCCTGCCAACGGCGAGACGCGCGTCGACTGGCTCCTCGGCGTTGAAGCGCCGGGCACGGCCAGTCTCCAGGTCAGCGCACGCGGCGACAAGTTCTCCGACGCCATGGAGAAGACCTTCCCGATCTACGACCACGGCATCGACAAGCTGATCGCGAAGTCCGGCCGCATGCGCGGCGACGACGCGGTGATCAAGCTCGATCTCCCCGCCGAGCGACGCGTCGGATCGACCAACGTCACCATTCAAGTCACGCCGAGTCTGGCCGTGACGATGCTCGACGCGCTGCCGTACCTCATCGACTATCCCTACGGCTGCACCGAGCAGACGATGAGCCGCTTCCTCCCCGCCGCGATCGTCGCGCGCACGCTGCGCGGCATCGGCGCCGATCCCGCCGACATCGCCGGCCGGATGTTCGGCGGCATCGAAGCCAGCACGGCCTCCGAGACTCACCCGAAAGGCAAACACGACTTCGGCGAGCTCGATCGCATCACTTCAGCCGGCATGAAGCGCCTCTACGACTTCCAGCACGACGACGGCGGCTGGGGTTGGTGGAAGGAAGGGAGCAGTGATCCCTACATGACCGCCTACGTCATCTGGGGCTTCGCCGTCGCCCGCGAAGGTGGCCTCACGATTCACACGCAAGCCGTCGATAACGCCGCGAACTGGCTCGACACGAAACTCGTGAACTACGAAACGAACCGCGAAGAGCAAGCCTGGCTCCTCCACGCCCTCGGCGCGTGGCGGCGAACGTCCAAGGCTGCCGCCGCGTCGAACAAGCTCGAGTCCAAGGCGCTCGACAACGTCTGGGAGCATCGCGAAAAACTCTCTGCCTACGCCCGCGCCCTCTTCGCCCTCGCCGAGCATGATTTCGGCAACGCCGAGCGAGCCAACATCCTCATCAGAAACCTCGAGAACGGCGTTCGCATCGACCGCGCCCCCGACGCCTCGGTACTCATCCACGGCGAGAACGGCCGCACCCCAGGAAGCGCCGAGACGATGGCCACCGCTCACTGGGGCGAGGACGGCATGTGGTGGCGCTGGTCCGACGGCCCCGTCGAGTCGACGTCATTCGCCCTGATGGCCCTCGTCGAGATCGATCCCCAGAACAAACTCATCGAGCCGGTCACCAACTGGCTGATCAAGAACCGCCGCGGCGCGCAATGGAATAACACCAGAGACACCGCCATCACCATCCTGGCCCTCGACGAATACCTCCACGCCAGCGGCGAGCTGACCAGCGAAGCCACCTACGAGATCAGCGCCAACGGTGTCCCCATCGCCACGCAAACCGTGAAGCCCTCCGAGATCCTGCGCGCGCCCAGCCGCTGGACGATCCCCGCTCCGTCGATCCGCGACACCATCAACGAGATCCACATTCACAGAACCAAGGGCACCGGATCCCTCTACTTTGCCGCCGAGGCGAGATTCTTCTCGCTCGAAGAACCGATCAAAGCCGCCGGCAACGAGATCTTCGTCCGCCGCGACTACTACCACCTCGTCGGCCACCCCACGCTGCTGAAGGGACAGGTCTACGACAAAGTCCCCCTGCGCGATGGCGAAACCATCAACAGCGGCGAGCGCGTCGAAGTCGTCGTGACGGTAGAAACCAAGAACGACTACGAGTACCTCCTCTTCGAAGACCTCAAACCCGCCGGCCTGGAAGCAGTAGAGATCCAAAGCGGCCAACCGCTCTACGCCACCGAACTGAAATCCGGCGCCGTAACCCGAAAGTTCGTGGAAGCCAAACGCCCGGCAATGGAAAAGCCGTCAGTGATCCAACGCAACCCCAACACCGACACGACCGGCCGCAGCGAATGGCTCTACCAGGAACTCCGCGACCGCAAAGTAGCGATCTTCGCCTCCCAACTCCCGCAAGGAGTGTGGGAAATCCGCTACACCCTCCGCGCCGAGGTCCCCGGCTTCTTCCACGCCCTTCCACTCATGGGTTCCGCGATGTACGTGCCCGAGATTCGGGCGAATAGCGAGGAGGTGAGGGTGGGGGTGAAGTGAAATGGGGGAGGCGTTCTTCAACCGGGATCGAGCGTGAAAGGGAGCCCGTAGCCCCGCGGTCATGCACGACGACATTCGTTCGGTTCGCCTTCGCCCGACGGTAGTCGCGTGCGCCCACGGAGGCTTCTTCTTGGTTCTGGATTTGTCGGCTGGGGAGAATTCACGGGACGCACTCCTCAATCAACGATGAGGAGGCCAAGCATGTGGTCCCAACTTCCCAGTGGTTCCAAGCGGCCTCGCGAAGTCGGCGTCGAGGAGCGCTGACGCGTGCTTCTTATAGTTGTTTGCCAACGCAAGACGTAGCCAACGGAGGTTCACTTCGTTGGTTTCTTCCGCTTTCGAAGAACAAAGGCCTGCGCATAGAACGGCTAATTTTGGCATTTAGCACCTGCTTTTCAAAGATGAACTTGCCAACGCGCAATAGTCGGTCTACACTTTCCAACCGATGTACGTACTAGCGGACTACGTTAAGTATCGTCGCGAGGGCTTCGGCGGAATCGTATTGGATCTGCCATCCAAGACGACTCGCTTTTATAACGTAGCGGCAGCTCAACTCCTTGAGGCTGCCTCCGAAACTGTCTCTCAGCGCGAGCTGAACGCTTTTAGGCAAGGCGATCATCAACCAAGAGGACAGTTCCTCCAGGAGCTGCTCTCTCTCAAACTGCTGCGTTCCGTGAGTCGGCGTACTACTTCGCTCGCTCCGATGTACTTCACGGATGTCGCGAGCTTCCCGGAGTCACATCTTTTCGCCCCTCTGGGCGTTGAACTTGAGATCACACTCAAGTGTTATCGTAAATGCGTCTATTGCTGCTACGAGTCTGAACCATTGGTGAACACTTCAGGAGAGCTCACAACAGCCCAGTGGTGTTCAACCCTGCTTCGACTACGTGACAATGGTGTTTTCTACGTCCGTTTCACGGGCGGCGATCCTTTTGTGCGCGACGACTTCCTAGAGATTTTGCGATTCGCCGACGACTTGGGTTTGATTGTGTCGGTAGGCTCGGACCTGACGATCCTCGAAGAGGAACACGTTACCGCGCTCGCTGAATGCACAAATCTCTTGATGGTTCAAACTACTCTCGATGGAGCAACAGAGCGGTCCGCGGACGCTCTGCGCGGACCAGGAAACTGGCGCAAGGTGGTTCGTGGTCTGAGGATGCTGGCTGAACAAGGAGTTCCAGTTGTAGTCGGCACGGTGCTGCACCGTGGGAATATCGGGGAAATAGGCGAAATCGCCAAACTTGTTGCGAACTGCGGTGCAACTGGGTACCACCTTGCCCCACTGTACTCGGCCGGGCGGGGCCGGGAACTTGAACATCTTATACCTACTAACGCGGATCTGATGATCGCGAATCAGGCATTCCGCGAGGTCATCGAGGCGGGTGTCGTGGCAGCGGCCGACCCAGCGTGGACCGACGTTGTGAAAGGCCTTGAGGCCGCGGAACTAGATCACGCGTGGGACGATCAACCCTATCTGGTCAGGAGCCCAGACCGTCTCCTTCGCATTGACCCTTGGGGCCGGTGCTACAGCAGTATTCAAGTCAAGGAGGTGGTGGGCGACGCGGTCTACGTAGGAAATATGCTGGAAAACTCTCTTCACGATATTTGGCACAACGCACCGTTACTGTCGGCGATGAGGTCGTTTGAGACATCCTCTACGATTTTCGGAGAAGTTGTTGATATTCGGCGATTTGCCGTACGATTAAAGGAGGCTGCAAATGGCTAAAGCCAAGACACACACGAAGACTTCTGCTGCCGCCGTTCAGGCAGCAAGGACTGCTCCGAAACTCGCGCAATGGCATTTTGCCACGACCGCGCCGGTGTTTGATCCTGCACGTAATATGCTGTCACCTCCGATGGAAATCACGAGCAGCCGTATTCGCACTCTAAGGATGATCGATGAATCTGTGATTGTCCACGGCCGCCCGGTCAACGTCTTGACAAAAGGTGAAGACGCCGAGGACGTTGCAGTCGCGGAAAAGACCGCCAAGGGCGGTCGTCCTCAGGCCGGCAAGGAGAGAAGGCGATGAGCAAAGTAATGGTGAACGCGCACAATCCGATGACAGGACCGCGAAACTTGGCACATCTGTTTTGCATCAAGGATTACCTGTCATCGGAGAAGCAAAAGGCGTACGATTCCTTCTATGTGATCGACGATGTCTCCGCCTTCGTGTTTTATCCTAAGAGTCGAAAGAAGATACTCAATCGGGCCTTCTTTACAGTACGGGATTTCTTGGCCGCAGGTGTTGATCCAGCGAAGAGTTCCCTGCTGTTGACGTCAATGCTACCCGAGGTGTTCGAGATCGGTGCGTTACTGAACTTGTATGTGGATGATAGGTTTTGCGAGATTCTGTTTGCTGAGTCGTTCACCGGCAGTCTATTGACCTATCAACGGCAGCAATTGGGACTACCTAGGTATCCATCTGTGACGGAGGTCGTACATACCCAAACGTACCTAGCGGCGCTGACCATTGGTCTCGACACGTATAAGTTCACGGGTGGCGATGAGATGCTCGGCTACATGCCCATCATGGAGGAAATAGTTCGTAATTTCAATCATGAGAACGGAAAGACTCTCAACCTACCCGAGATGGATCTCGTGGAGTATCCCTTCGTGCTCGGTGTCGATGGGCGGCACATGATGTCGGATAATGCGGTCTTCTTGGCGGCGCCCGAGTCAGAGATTCGGGCACAGGTGAGCAAGGTGTCGGAGAACGCTGTTCTAGCGCAATGGTACAACGCCTTTGATCAGCCGTCAGTAGCACGCAGCCTCCCAACGTCTGGTGCGCCGAGCAAAGAGGCGAAAAAGAACGCTGGCGACTTCTTGGTGGCATCCCTCGCACGTTTCCGGGATTCTAAGGTAACGAACGCGGAGATCCTTGAGATACTGAGGAAGGGAGCGGAAAGGGCAAGGCCAGTTCTTGCTCAGAGCTTATTGCGGATTCGCGGCGCTCTAGGACTGCCACCCGGATCGTAGCGAGGAGTTCCAGGCTCACGATCCGACCCACGGCTGTTCTCGCAATTGCAGACGGACCTTGTCAATGGAGGCGGATGACCTCTTCGCGAGTGAAATGGAGCCGCACGAACGTGTGGCATCTCATTCACTTCGAAGTGGCAACGCACGGCATCACGCGTTGCCTTCGAGAAGCGAAGTCGTCCGCTTCTATGAAGATCGATTCGCCGAGCGCGCAGGCGGGAAACCGTCTTCGGGAGCTTCCTCCACGAGAAAGATGATCTCGTTCATGCAGATCATTGTACTGACGTCGAGGCGCGCACACTGGGTGTGGTAGTGGCGGGTCAGGTCGAAACCGAAAGTGACGACGCCTCGGTACGCGACCCCTCGATGCATCTGTATCGGCATCGAGCAGAGTCAAGTCGGGCCGGACTCGGCTACTGACCAAGTGCGCGCAGTACTCGCCAGCATTCCGCGCGAAGCGCTTTGGAGTGCGGTGGCGCCAGCCACCGCTTTCAACACGTGATTCAAAGCGGTGGGCTGCGCCACCGCAGTCCACAGCGCTTTGCGCGAAACGATGGCAAAGGTGGCCTTGGCTCTGCCATCGTGGAGCGAGCGCCTACGCGGTTGGCTGCGAAGATAGCCCTGCGCGGGGAATGCAATGACGATTCGGAAGCTATTCGCCCTCGTCGCTCTGCTGTGCGTCCCCTGCGCCTGCGCGGAGCTCACGCCGTTGAGGTGAAGAGGATGCCAGTGCTTTCTGGGGAAGGAGAGCGGGGTACATCGCAAGGGGTATGTCCGCCGGCACGTCCCGTTCCTCAGTTTCGTTGACGTGCAGAAGAGCGACTGCGCGCAGATCGTCCGCCTCGATACTCCGAAGGACCCGGTGGCGGCGTTGCGCGCCGACATCGCTGGCGGCGCGCTGCCGGACTTCGCCCTTCTGATCCCCGACTTGACGCACGACGGCCACGAGCCCTCGGACATCCCGACAGCGAACCAATGGCTGATGGACAACATAGCGCCGCTGCTGCATGACCCGAAGTTCACCACCGGCCTCGTCTTCATTCTCACCTTCGACGAGGACGACTCGCACTTTGGGACAGATAATCGGGTCTACACGGTGATCTCCGGCGATCGCGTCAAAACCGGCGTCAACACCGACGTCTACGACCACTACGATCTGCTGGTCACGATCGCCGGGCTTCTCAACGTCGCCCCGCCGCCGCTCGATGAGCCCGCGCGGCCCATCGGCGGGATCTGGAAGTAGGTGGTGGGGTCAGGTCTGAAGTGTGAAGTAACGAATCGAAAGTGAGGCAAGAACCTCGATCGGGCTTTCGTTACTTCACACTTCAGACCTGACCCCATCACCGTACCGTTCGGACCGCCTCGTTTTCACAGCGAATCCGCACGTGCACTGGCACTGCCGTTGCTGAAAGCGTATGCAGGAGGTTACCCAATGGCAGACGAGAAACGCGTCACTGAGACAGAGACGAAGACCAAGAACGACATGTTCGGTGATCCGAAGGAAACGAAGACCACCACGAAGGAAACGAAGACCGATTCGTCGGGGAACGAGCAGGAAACCAAGACCGAGTACAAAGAGAAACGCTAGGATCCCTGACATCCGTGCATCACGCCTTGCGTCCGGCACTCGCCGGGCGCAGGTTGTTGTGCTGCGCTGTCGTGGGGTCAGGCCGCGAGACGCGGGAGCGGCTCCATCGATGACTTCGCCCGTGCCGTCGACAGCGAGGGCGAAGAAGCCGGCGCCTGCGCCTGACACGATTCACGCCTCCGCGGCACGCGATTGATGGCCATGCTCGATGCCATCGATGGCATCACCCATGGCATCGATGGCAACGCCCAATACCATCGATGGCATCGTCCAAAACCATCGAAGGCAACGACCCATGCCATCGAAGGCATCGTCCATACCATCGATGGCATCACCCGATGCCATCGAAGGCAACGAGCAATACCATCGATGACATCGTTCCATGCCATCGAAGGCAACCACCCTTGCCATCGATGGCATCACTCATGGCATAGATGGCAAACCCCTATGCCATCGATGGCAACGATCAATACCATCGATGGCACCCCCCCATGCCATCGATGCCATCACTCATGCCGTCGATGGCATCGCCCATGGCCTCCGTGGCTTCCCCGGATGCCGCTGATGGTCTCCTCGATTGCGCTTCACGCAGTAGCCCAAACACCATAGAAACCAGCAACTTAGGCACCATAGAAACCAGCAACGCAGCAGAGGTCTGTGACCTTTCTCGACGCCTTACGTCTAAGTACGCAACGAGGCATTGTTTTGGGAAAGGCAGCCACCCGGTTCCGCCCCCGTAGGAACGCCGCTCAGTCGCGGAGGGCCGGAGTGTCTTCCTACGGCACGGAACGAAAGCGCCGCCGCTTCTGGGGCCGTCCATTCCGCCGCACGCTCCGGGCCATCGGCCGTTCGCTGCGGTTGATCGACGCTTCATGCCGCGCCGTCGACGCCGCCGAGGGATTCGCAGCGGAGCGTCCCCTCCGCGCCGCCCGCAATTTTGAGCTCGCTTCGGATTGGCTGCGCGAGATCACAACGCACTTGTCCTACGCCGCACGCGGTCTGAGCGTGATGGCCGGCAGGATCGCCTCAACGCCATCGCTTCCCTCGAGTGCCCCCGAGGAACTGGCCGCTGCCACCTCCAGTTGGATCGAAGCGGTCAGAAAGATGGAGTCCCTCTCCATCCGGTGCGATGACAGCTACATCGCACTCTTGGAGGCGATGGCGGGAGGCGCTCTGCTGCTCGATCTCGACGAACTGCTGGGGGACGAGCGCGTCCCCGCTCCGCGGCGCATCGCCATGCACCGTCCGCCGGAGCGTCGTTTGCCGCGCAACAGCAGTTGCATTCAATTCCTGCATAAGCGGCGTCAACGGTCTGCCCGCTCGACGGCTGCCGAGGGTGCAAGACGGATCTGCCGAGGCCGTGCTCCTCCGTTCCTTGCAACGCGCACCCTCTAACCACTGCAAGTTGAATCGATAGAGTAAGGAGCAAATGATGTCTACCCCCAAAGAAGTATCCAACACCGATCCACCAGTTTCACACACCGCTGCAGCGCAGGCGCTGGTCCTTGAGGTTCGCGCGATGCGGGAGAGGATCCCGTATTTCGTGTTCCCTGAGTCCAAACGCGCCAGGCGGCAGATTGCCAGTGTGGCCTCGCTTCCCGCGCCGTTCATCGAACTGTCCGCTGTGGCAGTCGCCAACAGCAACAGCCTCGTTCGTGGAGGTGCCGCGGATCCCGAAAAGGTTCGCGACATGATGAGCTTCGCGGAAGCCTACCTGCCATTCGCCGATGAGCTGGATGCAATGTCCAGCTTCGTCCGTCACACCGTGGCGAGCGCGAAGCATGAGGCAGGGAGGGAGGCGCTGACGACCTACGCTCTGGCGCAGCGTCTGGCCAAGCAACCCGAGACGGCCGATCTCGCTCCTCATGTCGCAGACATGAAGAACGCCCTCGGCAAGCGCTCGCGCAAGGCCAAAGCGCCGAAAGCGGCACCGCCGAAAGCAACGGCGACGGTTGAACCGCCGCCCGAGCTCGAACGGAAGTGACGTGATCGGTATCACGCGTTGATCGATGCGCGGGCGCGTCCGAGTCGCGCCCGCGCTGTTGTTTTGTGGGAGCTATGTATATACCGGTAGCGTGCTTCTACTTCGCTCCAATCGGAGTTTGTGTCCGATTGACTCCCAATACGAAGTGGATCGGCTCCGCGGAGAGCTCCAGACTTCCGTCCTCGTTTCTGGTGACGCTGTGGACGATGCCGAGGAGTGATTCGCGGTCGTCGATGATGGGAGCCCCTATGGCTTGATCGAACCCGGGTGGCTCGAGAACTCGGAGGGTGAGGTTCTCGTTGTTTTGACCGACGATCCTTGCCTGAAAGCGCACGGGCACGCAGGCGTTCTCGAAGACCCGGCAGGTGATTGCTGTGACCAGCTCGAGAATAATCGGCTCGACGCTCCGAATGTGAAAAGGGCTCAGAGCCGTTTCGCCCTCTGCGTCGAAGACGATGCTCGGAGTCGCGGACTGCTCCAGCGGAACGCGGACTGACGAGGTTACCTGCCGGCGGTTCCACGTCCATTGGTCAATCGTCGAAGGGGCGACCGAGGCTCCGAAGGTCTTGCCGCCGGACTCGTAGTAGAACAGGATCGGATGCTCCGTGTGCCCCGATGTTGTCAGCTCGGTAAGGGCCACCCGCGCCAGGTTCGTTGATCGGGACGAGACTGGCGGGTCTGGTTCCATTGCCCATTTTCTCTCCTCCTGAAATTGCCAGGACTCGATGAAGGGGTTTGCTATGAGTCGTCGGAACATTTCGCGATCGTGCGCCTCGAATGCAAGTCTGGCGAAGCTATAGAAATTGACTCGCGAACTCGGAAATCGAGATTGAAACTCCTCAAATCCCTTGCGCAGACGCTTCCAGTCGTATGTGGGCTCGCAGGCGCAAGTGGAGAGCGCCATGGCGGTCGCTTTCATGTAAACGGATTCGCCCATCGTCGTGCGTGTGGCATCGGCGGCCTCCGCGGCGAACTTCTCGATCTCCCGTGTGCTCCCGCCCCATCGGGGCGCGAGAAAATAGGTTGCGAGCGAGAACGCATGCCAGTACCCCGGCTCCGTCTTCAGCACCTTGCGAAGGGGGTCGCTCCATCCGCCGAGGTTGTGCGCGCAGATCTGGAGATAGAGACAGTCGATATCGCATCGTCCCTCCTCCTGAAGTGAGTCCAGAATCTGCGTCGCCGCGGCGACGTGCTTCTCATGATCCTGCCAGGCATTCCGGGGAAGTGAATCGGCGAATCCCAGGTGAAATTGCGCGAGAGCGACCCGGCTGGTGACGCTACCGGTCGTCGCGATCCATTCGTGGATGAGCGTTTCGACACTTTGCGGTTCAACGCCGTGAAGTGCCGGCTCCCGAATATTGAATGCGTCGACGAACCACCAGAGTTTCCACGCGCCGGAATCGAACATCGCGCGCCTTTTGCGGATGTCGGCAGCGCGCGCATCGAGATCCTTGAAACTACGCGCGTCAAGATCATGGATGACGCTCTTCGAAAACGAATGTTCCGTCTCGAAGGGGTCGCGCGAGGCAGGATCGGTCTGGGCAACGCCCGAAATGGTCATCGCGAGCGACAAAAGGGCTATCGCGCTGATGCGCATTCGAGCGCGAAATGGTCGTCGTTGCATTCGAATCCACTTTCTCGATCGTCCCTGACGGAATGCGGGCGATCTACGACAGGACTAGCTAACAATATCGCTTCGTCGTTGTCGAGGCCTCCGCGATCGTAGTGCAGGCATTCTTGCCTGCTACCGCCGGGCGTCCCTGCCCGGCGGTGTTGATTGTCCAAATTGTCGCCTCAGCTCAGGCTTGCCGGGGGGCGTCGCCACGATAGATGCTCCTGAGAAGTGGGTCGCCTCGAAAATACCGCCGGGCAGGAATGCCCGACGGGAGCAGGCAGGAATGCCTGCGCCACGTTTCACTCAGTCGGAGTGGACACATCGCGCTGCAGCTTCGTACCTTTGTGCGATGCGTGCGATCGTACTGAGCCTGCTCGCTACCGCCGCGGCGTTTCGGTTGGCGGCGCAAGCGGGGCCGTCTATCTCGCCGAAAGTAATCACGATGCACGCTGGTGAAAACGCCGGCATTACGGGCTCGCAGCACCCTGGCGGTCTCACCTGCGGATTCCCTTATCGTTATGACTTCATCAGTGACAATCCGGCGGTGGCCATCGTTCACGGGTTTGCCTCAGGCAGTTCTGCCTGCCATCCGGATCAGGTTCCTGACAACGGCGTCGTGAGTGTGACTGCCGTGGCGCCGGGCGTCGCGCACGTCCGCGCGTCGGGGTGCTGCGGCGAGCTGTCGACCATCACGGTTCTCCCTCCAATCCATCCGGTCGCAATCCAGGCGCAGGCGACGCGCGTCCTGCTCGGGCAACCGGTGATCGTCACTGCACTCCTTCCCGACAACAACCAGGCGCCGCTCTTTGCCTGGTATCGCGGACGTATCGGCGATTTCTCCAGCCCCCTCGGACTATCGTCCGATCCCCGTCTGACGTTCATCGGCAATGACCTCGGCGTGTCCTACGTCTGGGTGCAGGCGTTCGCAGGTTCGGCGACCAGCTCCGCGGAGATCGGCATCGAATTCTTCATCCAGCCGCGCAGGCGTGCGGCGCACTGAGGCTCATTTCCTCTCACGGTCCAGCTCGATCGATGACGATCTACTCCGTCGTTGAAGGCTCGTCGTTTGCACGCGTCTTGATCATGCGTGCCTCCATCGGTGTGATTTGTCTCCTTCTTGTTGTTGCCCCTGCTTTTGCTGCGGACCGGCCTGTCGGAGTCGTGACGACCGTGGCTGGCGTTCCGGGGTTGGCGGGGTTTACTGATGGGCCGGTTGCGGTGGCGACGTTCAACCGGCCTACCTGGGTCGATGTGGCTCCCGTCTCTGGTTCGCCCGCCCGTCCTGGCGATATCTTTGTCGTGGACCGCGGCAATCAGTCCATCCGGCGGATCTCGGCGACGGGCGTTTCCACCTATCAGGTCGCCTACCTGGACCGGCCATCGTATGTAGCGTTCGACTTTGGCGGGCCGCTTGGAGGGGGCATCGTCATGGAGCCTCCGCATTCCGGTTGTGGATCGGGACAATACGACAGCGGCATGTTCGTTTCGAGCAGTGGGAGCGAACAGCTCGTATTGGTCTCGATGGCGGGTTCGGTGGCTGCGCGCGACGATGTCTCGCCGCTGATCGGCCTCGCCAATACGCCCGGCAGCGTCGACGGGACGGCGGGATACGCGTACAGCAAGGCGAACGAAGCGCAATTCCGGACACCAACCGGCCTGGCGCGTTCCTGGGTCTACGCGGATCCGTTCCCATTCGCAACGCGAAGGCTTTACATCGCCGATACCGGCAATCACACGATTCGCCAGATCCGATTCACCGGCTCATTCGAGGGTTGTCCGCAGACGCGGGTGGTCGAAACGATTGCGGGCGCCGCAGGGCAGGCGGGGAGTCTGGATGGCGCCGGAGCGTCCGCTCGATTCAACAGTCCTCGCGGTCTTGCAGCTGGCCCGGACGGAAGCGTGTTCGTTGCCGATACCGGAAATCACACGATTCGACGCATCGCTCCCGACCGAACGGTAACGACGATTGCGGGGGAGCCTGGCGTGGCGGGCAACGACGATGGCATCGCGCGAAGCGCACACCTCAACAGCCCATCCGGCATCGATGTCAACGCCAAGGGCGAGATCTTCATCGCCGATACCGG
>DATLVW010000787.1:0-16242 GCA_035577085.1 Thermoanaerobaculia bacterium | reverse complement strand
CGCAATCTGCCCTTGGTCACATGGTCGGATCCAGACGATCGCATATGCCCGCGCTTGAAGTCCGACCAGTTCACGGGCGTGCGCGGCGTTTGGTTCCTTCACGTTGATGCTTACGGATCTTTCGACAGCTATCGCTCCGAGTTCTGGGATCTGAATACTGCGGAACGCGTTCTCATAGAGATCGAACGGTCGGAGCCGCTATCTTCCGATTTGCAGGCTCTCAAGGATGCCATCGAGTTTGAGTAGCGTGCTCGCCGCCTAGCGCAGCGCGATCCGACTCCCCTTCGCGACTTCAAAACTCGATCTGCGCGCCAAGCTCCACCACCCGGTTTGGCGGGAGGCGGAAAAAGCGGGCTGCGCTTTCGGCGTTGCGCATCATCGAGGCGAAGAGCTTCTCGCGCCACATGGCCATGCCGCTCGGGCGGGCCGTCACGATCAGCGTTTCGCGGCCGAGGAAGTAGGTGGTGTCCATCGGCGGGATGGCCATGTGACGCTCCTTGGCGACCCGCTCGAGCAACGCCGGGATGTCCGCCTCTTCCATGTATCCGTAGCGGCAGGTGATACGGAAAATGCCTTCGCCGAGCTCTTCGAATTGCAGGCGTTCGTCCTCGCGAAGGTGTGAGACTTCCTCCGTGAGTACCGTGAGGAGGATGACCTGTTTGTGCAGCGCTTTGTAGTGCTTGAGACTGTGCAGCAATGCCGAGGGAATCACTTCGCGCGTGCGGTGCATGAAGACCGCCGTGCCGGGCACCCGCACGGGCGAGTGCGCGCGCAGCGACGTCACGAACATCTCGGGCGAGAGCGAGCCCTCGCGAAGGCGTGCGTTGAGAATCTGCCTCCCCTTCCGCCACGTCGTCATGATGATGAAGACGACCGTAGCGATGAGAAGCGGGAACCAGCCGCCGTCGGCGATCTTGAAGAGGTTCGCGCCGAGGAAGGCCAGATCGCCAAACAGGAATCCCGCCGTGATCGCGCCCGCCAGAGCGACGCTCCAGTGCAGCTTGTCGCGCGCCACGACATAGGCCAGGATCGTCGTGATGATCATCGTCGTGCTGACTGCGACGCCGTACGCGCCCGCCAGATTCGTGGAGCTGCGAAAGCCGATCACCAGCGTGATCGTCGCCAGCATCAGCGTCCAGTTCACGTTCGGCATGTAGACCTGGCCGATCTCGGCGCGCGACGTGTGGATGATCTCCATGCGCGGCAGATAGCCGAGCTGAATGGCCTGCCGTGTCAGCGAGAAAACGCCGGAGATGATGGCCTGCGACGCGATGACTGTGGCCACCGTCGCCAGACCGACCAGTGGATAGAGTGCCCACTTCGGCGCAAGCAGATAGAACGGATTGTGCGCCGCGGACGGCTGTCGGATCAGCAGCGCTCCCTGGCCGAAGTAGTGGAGGACCAGTGACGGTCCGACGATGTTGAACCAGTCGATCTGGATCGGCTTCTCGCCGAAGTGCCCGAGGTCGGCGTAGAGCGCTTCGCCGCCGGTGGTCACGAGAAAGACCGCGCCGAGCACGAGAAACCCGTGGGGTCCGTTCGCCATGAAGAAACGAATCGCATGCATCGGATTGATCGCGAAGAGCACCGACGGCTGCCAGAGAATGCCGCGAATGCCCATCAGCGCCAGCGTCGAGAACCACACCAGCATGATCGGCCCGAAGACCGCGCCGACGCCGGCCGTCCCACGGCGCTGAAAGAAGAACAGGACGATCAGCACCACGATCGTCAGCGGGATCACGTACGGCTTGAAAAATGGTGTGGCGATCTCCAGCCCTTCCACCGCGCTGAGCACCGAGATCGCGGGCGTGATCATGCCATCGCCGTAGAGCAGCGCCGCGCCAAAGACGCCGAGGACGATCAACGTTCTGCGCACCGCGGCGCTCCGGCTCTTGTCCATCCCCACGAGCCCCATCAGCGCGAGGATTCCACCCTCTCCTCGGTTGTCGAACCGCAGCACATAGACGTGGTACTTGAGCATCACCACGAGGACCAGCGACCAGAAGATGAGGGAGAGGATGCCGAGGACGTTCGCGGGTGTGAGGGCCACAGGATGCGATCCGTAGAAGCACTCCCGCAGCGCGTAAAGGGGACTCGTGCCGATGTCGCCGTAGACGATGCCGAGTGCCAGCAGAGACAGCGAAACCAGACGGCGCCCTGACGGCTCTTCGCGTTCGTGGTGTGCGGGCGCCGGAACCTCAGTCAACCGTGATCTCCCCTGTGCGCCTTTCGGCGCGAACGGCGGAGTGTACGGTGCGTGGATGATGCCGTCTCATTAAGAATACCTAAAGCATGTCACCGATCATCAGCTGGCCGGTTCCGAGCTGTGGCGAAGCAGGAGAAACAGCGGCAAGGCCAGTGAGACGCCAACCGCCAGATTGGCGATGATGCACAACCACCAGAGCCGCACCGGCCGTTTGCGGCGCTCGTAGGCGATGAATGCCCAGAGCGCGATCGATGACACGACCACGTCCGCGCCGAAAAAGGCCGACACCGGCGTGGCTATGAGCTGGCGCATGAACAGCGACATGTTCAACCCGTGCTCGAGGACGAACGGCACAAAGAAATAGTACGGAGCGGCAACTCCGGCGACGCAGAGAGCGATGTAGACGTACTTCATGACCTCATGGTAGCGCCGAGCCCGTTCGAAGCGGCAGGTACAATCCTCACCGGATGACGTTCCTCCTCGGCTTTTACGCATTCGCCACCGGTGCGATCGTCGGCAGCTTTCTCAACGTCGTCATCCATCGCTATCCGCGCGAAGAGTCGATCGTCTTTCCGGGGAGCCACTGTCCGCACTGCGATGCTGCCATTCGCTGGTTCGACAACATCCCCATCATCAGTTTCGCCGTCCTTCTCGGACGCTGCCGCGCGTGCGGCGCCGGCATCGCATGGCGCTATCCGCTCGTGGAGCTCGCCAACGCCCTTTTCTATCTCGCGGTCTTTCTTCGCACCGGGCCGACCGTCGCCTTCGTCGTCGTGGCAACGATCATCTCGATGACGATCGCGCTGATCTACATCGACGCCGACATCCAGTTGCTTCCCGACATCATCGACGTTCCCGGCATCGCCATCGGCCTCGGCGTGGGCGCTCTCGGACTGGGCGTGCTTCACCCTGACCTGATCCTGGCCGACTCGCTTCTCGACTCGCTCTTCGGTGCGCTCCTCGGCGCCGCCATTCCGCTGGTCATCATCGGCACCTATTGGCTCGTTCGCCATGCCGAGGGGATGGGGATGGGCGACGTGAAGATGCTGGCCATGATCGGCGCCGTCACCGGATGGCGCGCCGTGCCGGGAGTTCTGCTCGGCGCGTCTGTGACCGGCGCGCTGATCGTGCTGCCGGCAGCGCTGCGAAGCCGCGACGGCATGCGGCTCGCCATCCCATTCGGCGTCTTCCTCGGCATCGCCTTCTTGGGCGTTCTCTTCTTCGGCCCTACACTCTCGGGATGGTACGTTTCGTTCGTGCTCCGCTGACCCGCGTCGGGTTTCGCCGGGACGTTCGTCTTTTCCTCACCGGGCTGGTCGGCTTCCTGGTGGCGCTGATCTTCATCCTTCTTCTCTTGCTGCGGACCAATCTGGCGCATACCGAGGAGGCCATCGACAGGTCGCATCAGATGATTGCGGATGTGTCAGCCGAGGCGGTGAACCGGAGTGCACCGGCCGGGTTGGACACCGAGCTGCTCGTGCTGCGGGGGCGTTTCAACATTGCCGGCATCGGCGTCACCGCCCGCAATGGACGAACATTCGAATCAGGTTTGCGTGAGGGCGACTTCGATGTGGTCACCAGGCTCGCCGGTCCCGGCACGCTCACTCTGCGGTTCGATGCCTCGGCACGCCGTGCCGCGCATCGCGACTTCCTCCTCACGGCCGCGATCTGCATCCTTGCGGCGAGTCTCGGTATCGCGTTGCTCCTCTTTTACCTTCCTCGGGTAACCGGACCGATCGAGCAAATGCTCGATGATGCCCGGGAACTGGGCGGACCGGGCGACCAGGAAGAGACCGCCTACCTCATCGACACCTTCCGTCAGTCGATCGCCACGCTGAAGAGCCAGGAGGAAGAGCTCAAGCGTCTTCACGACCGCGAGAAGACGCGCGCGGATGAGCTGGAGCGCGTCACCGGCGCGCTCACCCGCAGCCTCACCTCCGGACTGATCGTGCTCGACGCAACCGGCGCTGTCGCCGACATCAACGCCGCAGGGCGCGAGATCCTCGGAATCGACGCCGCGGCGTCCGTGGCCGGAGGCACCCTGCCAGACGCGATTCCTCTGCGCGTGTTCGCGGAAACGCTGCGCGATGCGTTCGAGCAGCGCTCCGCGATGAACCGCATCGAGATCAACGACCGTCAGGCGGGCACAGGTGAGCCCGTCACGATCGGACTCACCACGGTCCCGCTTCGGAACGAGGGAGACACTCTTCTCGGATTTCTGGCGCTCTTCACCGACCTCACGCCGATCCGCAGCCTCGAGGCGCGCGTGCAGGAGATGACGACGCTGGCGCAGCTCGGCGAGATCTCCGCCGGGATCGCCCACGAGTTCCGCAGCTCGCTCTCCACGATCCTCGGCTACATGAAACTGGCGCGCAAGGGGGGCGTCGATGACGTCGCCGACTCGCGGCTCCGGAACGCCGAGAAGGAGGCCGCGCTGCTGCTCAAGGCCATCGAACGCCTCCTCGCGTTCGCAGGGCCCGTGCAGCTCAACGCCGAATCGATCGATCTTCGCGCGCTCCTCGGGGAACAGATCGCGCATATCACCGACATCGACCCATCGATCGCCGTCACGCTCGAAGGGCCGGCGGTCGTCATTCAGGGCGACCGCATCCTTCTCAGCCGCGCGCTGGAGAACCTTCTGAACAACGCCGCCGATGCCGTTCGCCAGAATGGCGGCGGGTCGATCTCCGTGACCCTGCGCGACAAGCCGCCGTCGATGACGATCGCTGACGACGGCGTTGGCTTCGATCCCGCGGACGGGCCCCGGTTCTTCCTTCCCTTCCAGTCGAACAAGCCGAGCGGCTTCGGAATGGGGCTTCCGCTGGCGAAGAAGATCGTTCTGCTGCATGGGGGAACCCTGCGGCTGAACGGCGAGCCGGGCAAGGGAGCCGTGGCCACGATCGAGTTCGGGACGGCGGTATAGTCTGTTACTTTATGTACCAATCATCGTGCTGACGCCAACGATCGGCGTTGCCACCACTAGATCAAACCTTCTTCTTTTCATGAGCTTAGATGCTGGGTCGGCCCGTGGCACCCAGCTCGCAGAAAGGCGGCCCGAATGAATCCGCAGAAATCCCGTCAGTCAGGCTTCTCGCTCGTCGAGTTGCTCACGGTCGTCGCTGTCATCGGCATCCTCGCGCTCGTAACGGTGCCGAACTTCATCAGCTTCTACCAGATGAACAAAGTCAAGGCGGCGATGCGCAACTTCACCAGCGACCTGCGCACGGCGAGGCAAATGGCCATCACCAGCGGCATGCAGGCGAAGATCACGTTCACGCCCGACACATCCGCCACGGCTGCCTCGCGCGCCTACACCTTCTGGACGGGGAACAGCGCCTTCAGTGCCACTCCCACCTGGACGCAGAAGGGCAGGACCAAATATCTCGAAGACGTCGTCTATTTTCCCAAGACCGGTCAGACCTTCAACTCCACAGGCGGCGTCTACAGCATCGTCTTCTTCCCCGACGGAAGTGTGGGTATGCCCACTGGCACTCCTGCCCCAACGACAGCCTCGGTCATTCTGAAGACCGATCAAAAGGTGTCCAAGCCGCTCTACACCATCGACATCTCCCCGAGTGGGCGCGTCTATGCGCATTGAGGAACGAATTGCGATGAAAGCACGCCAGCAAGGTTACAGCCTGATCGAAGTACTCGTGGCCATTGCCATCACGAGTGTCGTTCTGCTCACGGTCCTCACGCTCTTCTATATGGGCCGGCGGAACGTTTACAGCGGCAAACAGACCACCTACGCCAACTCCATCGGCACGCGCATTCTCGAAGATCTCTCGGCGATGTCGGCCGACGATCTGCTCACCAACTTCGTGATCGACGACAACACGCCGCTCACCACAGTGACGCTCAGTCCCGTACCAGGCGCGGCCGGCGGCAAGATTGACTTCACCAACAGCATCCTCCGCAACACGGACACCATCAGCAGCACCACCGAGGCGTGGACGTCGACAGCCGGCCCGGCGGATGGCTATCTCACGAACTGGAAGAAGTACCTCGATCCATCCAAGCTCACCGGAGCCACAGTCGGCATCATCATCACGCCCCGTGCCCCGACCAACCTTGTGAACGGACAACCCGCCGTTGCACCCATCACCACAGCGCAGTTCACCAAGGTGCGCGTTTATATCGCGTGGGATGAGGCGGCCAACCGCCGCCGCTACGCCTTCTTCGACACCACCAAAGTCAGGAGCTATTGACCATGAAACACCGCCGGAGCACTCCGCGTACACAGCGCGGCTTTACGCTCGTCGAGATCCTCGTGACGACGGCGATCTTCGCCATCATCATGATCGCTGCGCTTTCGGTCTATGACCAGAGCAACAAGGTCTTCAAGACCTCGACCGAGCAGGCCGACCTGCAGCAAAGCACGCGCATCGGCTTCGACAAACTGGTCAGCGACCTTCGCATGGCCGGCTTCGACTACAGCCGCGGCGGTATTCCGAACGGTGCCGGAACATTCGCCCAACCCGACGAACAGATCGAATACGCCGGTCCGACCGCGATCGTCTTCCGCGCCAACTTCAACTACACATCCGCTTCCGCGCAGGGGAACGGCCTTGAGCCCGCCTACACGCCCTACGACCCCGCGACCAAGGCGGCCATCTTCCCCTACGTCACGACCAGCAACACCGAGATCGTCATCTACGCGCTCAAATCGGCCGATACGACCAAGAACACGAGCACGATCAAGTTTTACGCAGACACCGACATCCCCCGCCATGCCTATCCCGGCTCCCCCACCAATGGCGTGGAACAGACGGTCACCGTCAGCGGCATCGACACGACAAACGCCAACCCGCCGTACACGCTTTACCGGATGACCGTGGCCGATGTTCTCAATGGAAGCGCTGGAACTCCGGTGGCAGAAAACATCCGCGCGCTCCATTTCTTCTACTACACCGACCCGAAAGGAACAACGCTCCTCAAAGATCCCGCCAACCCGACAGCCGACATCACCACCGGCCACGATGCAGGCGGAAACACCTTCCCCACGACGTACACGGTCACGTTGCCGGATGGAACATCGACAACCTACAACACCGGTGCGATCGGCGGTGACGGCCAGTACGACGCCAACAACAGCAACACGGTGAACGTGGGCGACCGCAACATGCGCGCCCTCATCCAGTCGATCAAAGTCGACCTGACCGGAATCAACGCCAACCCCGATGCAAAGTACACGAACCCAACCGAGACGATCGGCGCCATCAAGTCCTATCGTCAATACCAGCTTTCCGCACTCATCGTCCCGAGAAACCTCGGCCTGACCGGTTTCCCCGAGCCGAGCTATACACCGCCAGGGCCGCCCACAATCACCGGCGTATGCGTCAGCGCCTGCGCCGTTCCTGTGATCTGCTGGTCACCCCCAACCACGGGCGGCCCGGTGCTGCAATACCGCATCGCGTGGGATACCTCCACAGGCGGCTCGTTCTCCAGCGGCGTCAACATCACGGACATGACCATCAACTCCTATGTCATCGGGGATGACGGAGTCATGGATCCGTCCCTGACCTGGTATTACAGGATGACGGCGCAGAACGACAACGGATCGAGCGTTCCCAGCGATCTTGTCGCGATATCGCCCACGAACAGGACGCGGCCGCTGCCGCCATCCGGCCTCGCGGCGACCAAGGCCACAACGCAAGCTGCCATTACGCCTGGCAACGTCGATTACGCGATCGGTCTGTCGTGGTTTGCGCCGTCGCAGAATGACCCGGCTAAGTCGGGGAGTAACTGCACGGGCGGTGGCTGCGCGACCGACGGAACAACGATCCCGCCGCAAGAAGTCATCCGTTACAAGGTCGCCCGAGGATTGACCTCAACCTTCGACCCCACCAAAGGCGAAGGCGTGATCATCCTCGACATCTCCTCGAAGTCGCAGCCCGCGGTCGTCGCACCCGGCTCATCCGTTCCGTGGCGCGACACAGCCGCTGGCTTGAGCTCGCTTTTCCCTCCCGGCACTTGCGTTCCGTACTACTACCGCGTCCTGGCGCAGGACCGCTGCGCAGCCAATCCAAAATACAACGCCAGTGGACAGACCAGTGACTCGGTCAGCGACTGGTCGCCGGCCGTTGGAAGCCTCACCCAGGTCTCGGGCCAGGCCTACGACGCCGGACCGACCGTAAAGGCTTCCGCGCCTGCGACCGTCAACATCGGCGCGGCCTCGCTTTGCCCTGCCATCGGGACCTGCACGATTTATCTGAACTGGTCCCAGGTCGGTACCGACAACGCCGGAAATGCCATTGGAGTCGACAAGTACCGCATTCAACGCTTCAAGAAGATCGTCACAGACCCCGACTACACTCTGGACACCTCCTTCGGCACTGGTGGCTACCTCGATCAGAGCGGTAAATCACAAATTAATACCGGCATCCTCTCCTATACCGACTCCCCTCCGGGCGCCGACTCCAATGGCCAGCCGCTCTATTACAAGTACATCGTCACCGCCAACGACTGCCGGCTCGGCATCGACTCGGCGCCCGCGTACTATCCTCCCCTCTGCGCCCCGCAGATCAATCCGGACATTCAACAGAATGGCGCAAAGAGCGCAACCTCCGGCGACTCGCCTTCACAGGCATGGGTCTTCAATTCCGGCGACACCATCACCGTCAAGCCAGCCAGCGGCGGCGTGGCAATCACTAAGGTGGTGTTCAGCCTCTACACCTACCCGGGTCTGGTCCTCGTCGACACGAAGACACCTGCCGCGTCGCCGAACTTCGTCTACACATACGGAGACCAATCCGACAATCAGACTTATTACATGAAAATGGACATCACGAGCAGCACACCCTGCACGGAGACACACGTTAAATACATCCAGGATCAGCCGGCAGCTTCCTGCTCGTTCCAGAACCAGGCCGCGCCGGTGCCGGGGGAAAGCGCCGGACAAGGCAGCGCACTCATTGCCACGTCCACCATGGCGATCACGAACGGTGGCGCAGACACGATGACGCTCAATAGTCAAAGCTACCAGCTCACGTTCATCGATCCTGACGGGAATCACGCTGACATCAAGTTGCTGTCGGTCACGTTCTCGACGGTCGTCTCGGGCACGACCAACGTGTGGACGGATACGCTGACCACACCGCCTGGACCGAGCACGATCACCCACTTCTTCCCGACCGCCTCGCCGGTACTCACCGTAGCAGCGTCCGGCACGCTGACCGTGACGGTCAAGTGGACGTACTCGAAGCAGGACAACGGCAGTCCGCCTAAGAACCGACCACCCATCGCGAAGTCGCCGATGACGAAGTTCTGCATCGGCTACACGATTCCGAGCGAGGCCGGCGTGGTGAAGAAATGCAATGCGGTCGGGCAGGCGGCATCGTCGTTGAACCCGACTTCCTGCGATTGAGGATGATGGCCATGAAGAAGATGCGACGTAACAAGCGCCTTTCGAAACGCGACCGCGGCTCTGCGCTGCTCGTCAGTCTGATGGTCATTGTCGGCCTCTCGCTGCTCGGCCTCGGCTTCGTTGCCATCTCGGAGACCGAGAGCGCGATCGCGCGCAATCAGCAGAACGCTCTTCAGACCCAGGCGGTAGCCGAGGCGGGGGCGAAGCTCGTCGTCGAATGGTTCCAGGACCCGGTATGGGGACAAAACATCGGCGGAATGCCGCTGAACACATCTGCAAACGCCAACCTCGGTGCTACGAAAGTGACGCGCGTCTCCGGCGACTACAGCGGCGTCTACAAGCCGTCGTCGACGACGTTGCTCTTCGACAAGCCGTACCGCCCCGATCCCTCGAACCGTTTTTTCGCCGACGAGAATACAGGCGATATCGTCATCAACCGTACGACAGACCTGACCACCATCACCAGAGTCAATAGTGTCCTGTTCGGATCCTCCACGGAAGACACCCGCAGCGGCGAGATCACCGAAATCCGGATCTACGCTCCGCCCAGCATCGGCGGCGTCCTGAAGCAGAATGGCAGCGCCCTCAATCCGGACGGAACGCCGCAGATGTTCTGGACCGGACCGGTACAACGCTTCGGGCTGGCCACGATCAAGGTGACTGCAATGCAGTTCCGCGATCCCAGCGGAGACAAGAGCGCCGCCAGCAACATCATTTCCCGTCATTCCATCCGCCTCGTCGTCGGGGAGCTTCCCCTGCCCATTCCGGCTGGTCCGATTCAGGGCAACGCCAACGTCTCTTTCGGCGGCAACTTCCAGGTCCACTGGGGCCTGGAGACCTCCACCGGAGACCTGCAGACGTCCGTTGCCAGAGTCGCCCTCCCGTGGGCGAATGCTTTCGAACGTCCTCATTTCGAGCACGGCTATGAACCTGGTACCGGCGTCGATTCCGTCTCCGTCATGAGCGGTGGCAGCGGCTACACCACCCCACCCACGATCACGATCGCTCCTCCTCCGGCGGGCGGCACCCAGGCAACCGCTACAGCAACCCTGACGAACGGCATCCTCACCTCGGTCACGATGACGCCGGTGACGGGCTTCGGTTCGGGTTACGACATGCAGAACCCCCCCGCGATTACCGTCACCGGCGGTGGCGGAACCGGCGCCTCCCTGCAAGCGAACGTTGGCTCCGAAGCGTGGCCGCAGACAGCCGGGCAGTTCGACAACGCTGACTTTTTCCACGAATTGCTCGGTAAGAGCTTCGAAGATCCCTGGTACGGGGCGCGCTCGATCGGTGACAACAGCACCGATGGTACGAACGCGCCCGGGGATGCCCCGATGTGCAACAACTACAACATCCAGGCCGACGACCAGTCCACGAGCACCCCTTACTGGGCGTTCCAATGGCAGTCGGTGAACAACTACCCGTGGCAGAAACGAATCATCTTCCCGGTGATCAAGTACGACTACTGGAAGAGAATCGCCAAACAGGGACGCGGTTACAAGGGCATCTATTACTTCACGTATGACACGACATCCAGCAGCACCGCCCCCACGTTCAAGCGCTTCGGTTCCGGTCTGTCAAAGCCGATGTCGTACTGGGCGAACTCATTGGCCACCACCGGCTCCGGCCTCGGCGCTGGCCTCTACTTCTTCGACTCGATCGATGGCTCGAACCCGCAGTCGTTGACCGGTGCGGCCAAGACCGCCAAGCTGACGCCGGCAGAGTCCTGGAACTCACAGGACTTCAACAAAGGTTTCCTCATGGAAGGCTTTGTTTACATGAACACCGTTTCGTTCGGCACGACAGGGCAAGGTAAGGCGCCGGCGTACGATGCGAACTTCCCCGGCGAACCGTTCCGCGACATCGGCGCTCCCCAATGGGACGTCGCCAGCAATTCGTGGAAGCAATGCCCCCCCAATTCGGGCATTCCTTGCCGTGTCGGCGCCGGCGACGGCCTATTCACCTGCCCCGATCTCAATAACAACGGTAAGTGCGACATCGTGGTGATGCAGGCGCCCACCTGGGCCTCGCATGACCCCAATACGATATCCCACGTCTCGCCGTTCACGATGCCGAACGGCAACGTCGCCTTTGTCGAGAAGACATGGAAGTCCCCCGCTGTGGCCACCGCCGAGTACGGAGCGCCATGTACCCTTCCGAACAAGACGACGTACGATGGTACGAACCCGGCCGCCACGGATTGCTCCGAGCCGCATGAACCCTACCTGAATTTGATTTACCCCGATCAGGCTATGGACAGCAACAACAAGCCGGCCATCGTGACTGTGGGATGGGAGGACCCGAAGAAGCAGACGTACCGGGCGAAGCTTGCAGGCGTCACCTGTTCGGCCAGCTCGAGCGTGAACGACTGCACGTCGAATGGCTATGACCTCGATGGCGCGCGCGTCGATCTGAACGTCATCCTCTACGGTGTTCTCTACAATGAAGGGCAGTACAAGGCTGAAGGCGATGCCGCCTACTACGGCTCGGTCCTGATTCAGGACAATATTGTCAGTGGCAGCGGCACGGCCGACGTCTGGTTCGACGAAAAGCTGATCAAGGGCTCGTGGGCGCCGCCAAACATGCCGCGCGTCATTGTCTTCAACGAACAGACCGACGAGGAACAGCAATAAAGTAGGGTGGGAGGGCGGAGAGGTTTTCTCCGCCCTCCCATTGGCTGGTTCTTCCCACTTTTCCATCGAGCGCCAAAGGTGTTCCAACGAGTACGACATCCGCGCATGCCGTCTTCAGTCGGACGAGGCGTGGGTGGTCGCTCTGGGTATCTGATCCCCCCTCATCCGGCTTCGCCACCTTCTCCCCCCGCAAAAAGCGCGGGGGGAGAAGGCGCTCGATACAAAAGGTGTCGCTGAAAAAGACGTGGGAGAAATGCGGGGGTTCGGCAGCGTTAGCCGTGGGTTTGGCGTTGGGTTTGGCGTTGGGTTTGGCGTGGGGTCAGGAAGGGGTTCGCGAGCGTTAGCCTGGGTAACCAGGCTTTTCTCCACCCTCTTATCGCAACCTTCCAATCGAGCGCCTTCTCCCCCACGCTTCTTGTGGGGGAGAAGGTGGCCGAAGGCCGGATGAGGGGGCCATTGAGTACGACATCCGCGCATGCCGTATTCAGTCGGACGAGGCGTGGTTGGAGGCTCTGCGTTCGATCCCCTTCCGGCTTCGCTACCTTCTCGATAAGGAGCCTCTGAAAAAGACGCTCCACACCGCCGGGCGAGACGCCCGCCGGCCGCAGGCGAGACGCCTAGGCGAGACGCCTGCACTCCTTTACTCGGCGGAGGGGGGCTCGGGGTTGCGGCGGGTGCGTTTTCGGTCCGCTAACGGGCTCAATGTGGCCGCGGGGCCGGTCCTGATCTCCGTCACCAGGGATCGATCCGAGGGCGGATACTGGTACACCTCGGGCGCCGTGACCGTGGGATTCTTTTTCAGCCACTTCCTTGCGTACAACTCGTGATCGGCGACATCGAGCAGGCGTTCCACTGTCGGCTCTTCGATGAGCGCGGAGCAGCCGATTCCCATCGTCACGTTGATGCGCAGCGTCACCTCGCCGACCGTCCACTGCAGCTCCGACAGCTCTGAGACCAGCCGTTCGGCGACGCAACGGGTTTCGTCCACGCCGAGGTTCAGCACGAGCAGCACGAACTCATCGCCGCCGTAACGGGCGATGACGTCGTCGGTTCGCGTCCGGCGGAGAAACAACGCACCGATATCTTTCAGCACCCGGTCGCCGGTGAGATGACCGTAGGTGTCGTTGATTGCTTTGAATTCATCCACGTCAAAAAGGACGATGCCGATACTGTTCAAGCCGGCCATCTGACGCTCGGCCTGTTCGAAAAAGAACCGGCGCGTGGCAACTCTTGTCAGCTCGTCCTGGTTGGCGATGTCGCGCCACTCGCGGGCATCGGCATCATGAGCGCGCTGCCGCGCCAGCATCCGTCGCGCCGCGGCTACCTTGGCGGCCACTTCGACCTCGGTGCATCCCTTGGCCAGGAAGTCGTCGTAGCCGAGGGTCAGCGCGTTGATCTTCACGGCCGGCCGGTCGTGCGCCGTCAGCATCACGGCATACAAGCCACTGGTCGAGGGCTCCGCGCGAACCGCCGCGATCAGTTCCAGCCCGTCCTTCTTCGGCATCTCGAAGTCGGAGATGAGCATGTCGAAGTCGCCGCCCCGCAGCCAGTCGAATGCCTGGGCGCCGTCCACCGCGGTCGCAACGTCGAGCCCAAGGCGCCGGGCCATCGCCGAAAGCCACATCCCGAAGTTTTCGTCATCTTCGGCAATGAGCACACGAATACGTTCCGATGACGACTCCGGAGGAAGGTCACTACGGCGGCGAAGGGCGGCGCTCAACTGGTAACCAAACATTCAATATCGCCGCCAGAGCTGGGGCCGTGCGTGATGGGGGTCACAAGGGGGGTGGGGAGTGGGGAGTGGGGAGTGGGAGATCCGAGGGTCGCTGATCGGGAGTCGCGGGTCGGAGTTCTCCGGGAGTCGGGTGTCGGGTGTCGGAGCAATTGATCAATCCAACGCTCCGACCCGCGACCCCCGACAAGCGACTCCCTCGCTCTCCCACCCCCCACTCCCTACTCCCCTTGAACCGTGAGTCGATGATCGGGAGTCGGGTGTCGGAGCCAGTTGATCATTTCGAGTGCTCCGACCCCCGACCCCCGACAAACGACTCCCCACCCCAACCAACCCCGCCGCCCCTCCTCTGCACTAGCGAGGGGCGGCATGAACGCAAAACGAGCGAACTACTCGTCCTTCACCGCGCGATCCAACGCCTCGTTGAATTCATCGGAATACTCATCCTCACCCACCGGCTCCGGCTCATCTACCGGCTTGGAACGAACCATGTTCGAAGCGAGGAAGCCCCTGGCTCCGAGTGGTAGTTCTGACGACCCGGTGGTCGGCGCCGGCGCCGGCCCGGGGTGAGCCGGTGGCGATGGCTTACGACGGTTGAGAACCTTCTTCACCACGTGCGTCATCTCCGCCATGTACGGATGCAGTGGCGCAGCATCGGGACGCTTGGCGTAAGACTTCCCCCATCCAAAGACGGTGAAAGCCTGCGCCACCGACTCGGCCAAAGCCGAGTCGACGGTGAACTGCACGCCGCCGGTCAGCGCGGCGAGGCGCTGGATCACCGGGGCAAAGGCATCGCGCCGGCGCAGGGACAGTTGGCCTGCCGCGACGTCGAACATGTTCCGTTCCGCTGCCGGTCCAAATGACGTGACCGTGGCGATGGTGGGCACCATCAGTTCCCGAGCGAAGCGGGCCATTGCGGCCACGCGCCGGATGTCGTTCTTATCGTGATGCTGGAAATTGGGGATCATTGCCTCGATCTCGTCGATCTTGGCGAGGAGTATTGGCGCAAGCTCCTCCGGGGTGAGGGGTTCCTGCGGTGCCGGATCGCCGGCAGCCTGGACGGGTTGTGGGGTTGACGGGTTGACGGGTTGCGGTTGACTACTGCTTTGACTGCGATTGTCGTCGTCCATCATCGAATCCTCATAAAACCACGCGGCCTGGACCACTCCACGTGGGTTGGTTAACAACTTTCCGTGGCCGTCGGCGACGCGCCGCCGGTCCGGGATCTCTGAGTACTCGATAGCACTGACGTATGAGCCCGCCAGAGGTTACGCGGCCGAGAAGAAACCCGACAACGTGAAGCCGATGGATTCCTTGTTGACGCCGACTCCGGAGAATCTTGCTCAGGACTCATGGTTTCCGAATCCGGACTCAAACTTTTGAGTCCCGACTCAAGTTCCTCGAGTCCCGAGTCAAATCCTTGAGTCCTGACTCGAGTCTTTTGAGTCCCGAGGCAAGTCTTTGAGTCCCGACTCAAATCTCTTGAGTCCCGAGGCAAATCTTTGAGTCCCGACTCAAATCTTTTGAGTCCCGAGGCAAAACTTTGAGCCCCGACTCAAATCCTTTGAGTCCCGAGGCAAATCCTTTGTGTCCCGACACAAATCTTTGTGTCCCGAGACAAATCTTTTGTGTCCTGAGACAAATCTTTGAGTCCCGACTCAAATCCTTTGAGTCCCGAGGCAAAACTTTGAGTCCCGACTCAAATCCTTTGAGTCTCGAGGCAAATCTTTGAGTCCCGACACAAATCTCTTGAGTCCCGAGACAAATCTTTGAGTCCCGACTCAAATCCTTTGAATCCCGAGGCAAATCTTTGAGTCCCGACACAAATCTTTTGTGTCCCGAGACAAATCTTTTGTGTCCCGACTCAAAGTTTGTGAGTCCCGACTCAAATCTCTTGAGTCCGAACACGGTAAAATTTGCCGAATGCACCCATCTGCTACATCTGCGTCATCTGCGGATCAATCGGGGTAGGACCGATCCGCAGATGGCGCAGATGTACGCAGATAAAGGCTTTCAAACCCGCAACATCCGCCGCCTCCGGCACTCCCGGAATCGGACCCTTCCCTCCCCCGTTGTAAGCACACTCCGCCGCATCGGGAACTTTTCGCGACCTGCTGCGTCGAAGAGTCAGGCACGTCGGGAACCTTTCGCGACGTGATCCGTCGAAGAGTCAGGACACATCAGGAACCTTTCGTGACGTGATCCGTCGAAGAGTCAGGACACGTCAGAAACCTTTCGTGACGTGATCCGTCGAAGAGTCAGTACATGTCAGGAACCTTTCGTGATGTGATCCGTCGAATAG
>DATLVW010000786.1:0-9877 GCA_035577085.1 Thermoanaerobaculia bacterium | reverse complement strand
TGTGTTCTCTGTGTCTCTGTGGTTGCTTTTTGCTTCGGCGACCACGATAAACGGACGGCATGCGACAGAGCCAGAGCGATGAGAAAGACAAAACAGAGCAACGCCATGAGACCCGCCCCGATCTTCCGCCGATGCGCCTTTCTCCTTCTGGTGGCGTTTCCTCTGATTGCGCAGGACGTAACACTGATGAATCGCATCCGGCCGCTCGCCGGTAAAGACCTTGCCTGTGCCGCGGTTTACAGCAGCTACAAGAGTGGGCGTCCGCGTCTCGTCGTCGCCGGCATCGACGAGGGAAACTTCGGCGACAACGGTGAGCTGTTGCTCATCCGCCTTCCCGATGCCGCAAGCGGCCGCGGCGTGGTCCTCGATCGAATGCGTCTCGAGGCCGGGGCGATGGAGCTGTCGTTCATCCCTCTTGTCGATCCGAAAGACATTGCCGTGCAGCTCCACCTCAAGCATCCGCCGTCGGGCGTCACTGTGCGCGTCGTCGAGGGAAAGCTGGAGCAAATTGCCGACGCTCTCGCCATGCCCCAAAACGTCGCGGACCTCGATGGCGACGGCATTCCAGAGATCATCACCGGCTTCGTGGGCGGTGCCGGAGAGTGCGGGATGAGGGGAAGTCCTCACATTCTTCGCTGGAACGGAAACGAGTACGCGGATGATGGCAAACGCTACGCAGCGATGATCGAGGCGCGGGTCGGTGCGCCTGTCGAAGAGCTCGAGTTCGACGCCAGATCGATCACCGGCGATGCCGCGGCTCCTCCCCGGCCTTATGTGCTGCGTCTCTTCCCGCAGCGGGGTGTGACCCGTGTCGACGTAACCGTTGACGACGAGCCGGTCGCCGCCGGAGAGCGCGTGCTCCTGGAGAGCGACTGCCACACGATGACAGCGAAGCCCTCGGGCCGGCATGGCGCTGCCGTATTTGCTTTCCTGGAAGAACAACGCTGAAGGTCACCAGCGCCGCACTTCCAGGCAGGTGAGCTTGGATCGATCCGTTTCAGGCGCGAATTTCTTTGGAAAACCGGTTCACCACAGAGGCACAGAGAGCACAGAGAAACCTCTGTGTCCTCTGTGTCCTCTGTGTCTCTGTGGTCGCCTTTTGCGTCGTCGAGCGCGATAAGCTGTCCGTATTGAACAACGACCACCGAAGCGGAACCATTAGCCGATGAACAATATGCGAATCCTTCCAGTCCTCTTCCTCGCAATCATGCTCTCTTCGCCGGCTGTTCATGCCAGCCACGTCGCTGGAATCGTCAAGCGGCCGGTTCTGCTGCAACGCGTTGAGCCAGAGTGCAGCCATCGCTGCGCGCCAGTCGTTCTCGAGGCCGTCATCGCCAAGGACGGTTCTGTTCGCGACGCCAAGATCGTGGAAGGCACGTCTTCCGAGTGCGCTGACGCCGCCATCGAGGCTCTTTCGAAATGGAAGTACGAGCCAGCAACGCTGAATACGCAGCCTGTCGACACCATTTGGAAGTATCGCGTTAGCCGCTGCTGGATCACGCCGATTGACTAAAACCGCATGAACGAGTTCCTCCGTGCGTCCGTGTCGAACGGGAATCCGCGCGAGCAAGCTCTGATTCGACGCTGGTGGCACACCGAGCACGGCGGGAGAGGCACGATTGTCTGGGAGTACTGCCTTGAAGGCCTTTACGCTGACGCCATCTGGTTTCCTGACAGCGGTGAGACCGGAAAAGAGGAGTCGGGGCAGCAAACGGCCACCCGCTTTCCGTTGAAGGGTCGTGAAATCTACCTTTGCGAGGCAAAAGTTTTCTTGACACCCGAGCTGATCGGTCAAGCATTGGTCTACCGGTGGTACGCAGAGAAGGCGGGAGCGACCGTCAAGGGTGTTGTCATCTTCGCAGAGAGCGATCCGCAAAACCGCAGGCAAGCCGCCGCCGCGCTCGGCCTCGTTGTCGTCGTTTGAGTCGCTGCTCCCCGCGCGGCCGCGCATTGCTGCAAGGTGCGAGCAATGGGCATTGCGTGACGTGATTGTTGCCATCCTGAACTCCAGGAGGCGTTGGCGGTGCGCTCACAACGTGACGTGTCATCCTGAGCCTGCCGGAGGCGCCCGCGCAGCACGTTGCTCTCGCGCAGACCATCCTCGGCGCCGCAGGACGGCGAAGGATCTCAAAATGCAAAGATCTCGTTCAAGCGGTCTTTGAATCACGATCGCTCGCGCTGGACGAACCCGATCTGCGAAGTTTGAGATCCTTCGACGTCCTGCGCCGCCGAGCACGCACTGCGTAAGCATCGCGATTCGAGCGGGCGGCTCCGGCGGTCTCAGGATGACACCAATCTTGGTTTGGACGATCATCCCGATGTCACTCAACCCTAACCTGCATTTCTCACACTTGTAGGGAGTTGGTAGAAGCGCGTTGCTGAATGGTGCGAGAAATGCGGATTAGCCGCCTCGAACAATGCAAAGTCCAGTGATCGTAATCGTGGAACGACGGCTGCCGACGTTCGACGCGGCTCTTCGTGTGAGCCGGTCGATCGACGTCGTCAGGAAGCAACTGGAGTCGTTCTTCGCCGCGGGCCGTGAGCGACCAAAGGGGTTCGTCCTATTCGACGGGCGCTTCAACGGCGAGTTCGATGGAGTCAACTCCTTCGTCGTGCGCTCGTATCCGAACGCCATTCATAGCTCTCTGCGTCCGGTCATTGACGGATACGTGGTGGCCAATGAAGATGGCGGTTGCGACTTGCATATCAGGGTGACGTATCCTCGACTCTGGTGGGTCTTTCCCGCGTCGCTTCTGGCCATGATGCTGGTCGGAACCCTCTTCTCCCGAGGAATCACTGGCGACCTTCTGTTTCTGTTTCCAGCGCCTGCGATCATCGCCGTCGTGACCCTTCTCCCGGTTTGGCTCGAGGGTTCGTCATTCCTCAATCGCGTAACCAGGATCATGCGCGGCGGCGCCTGACGCCGCGAGTGCGAGCGTCCCGGTCACCACGTGCATGTAGCCTCCTAGGAAGGCACACAGGAGCAGCGACCGCACGACATCAAGGTCCGCGTCATCGACGACGAGATTTGAGGCATCGATGTGATGATCGACCATATCGATGTCCAGATTTCGAACACCGATGTCCAAGTTTTCCACATCGATGTCTCGGTTTTCCACAACGATGCCTCGATTTTCCGCATCGATGTCTCGGTTTTCCACATCGATGTCTCGGTTTTCTGCTTCGATGTCTCGGTTCCTCACCGCGATGTCTCGGTTTTCCGCTTCGATGTTCTCGGTCTTCCACTGCGATGTCTCAGTTTTCCACTGCGATGTCTCGGTCTTCCACTGCGATGTCTCGGTTTTCCACTGCGAGGGGCTCGGTTTTCCACTGCGATGTCTTGGTTTTCCACTGCGATGTCGAAGTTCTTCCACTGCGATCTCTCGATTTTCCACATCGATGTCTCGATTTTTCACTGCGATGTCGAGATTCTCGACCTTGATGTCTCGATCGACCGAATCGATGTCTCGATTCTCCCCATCGCGATAGAACGCGACATTGTCTTCCTCTGAGTCGACGCCTGAAAAGTCGTCTTTCCAACCTCTCTGCATATTGATGGATATTCGTGGCTGTAGCTGATGTTTTACAAAATGACCCCCTTTTTCGGCCACCTGGCTGCGTCTAAGTAAGAGTATGAAAGTCACAAGCTACAGAAACACAGCGAGAGCGGCCGCGGATGATTCGTGGCGCGCCGGTGGGACCTCGCGCGGATTGAGCCGGAAACAGCGGCAGCCGTGGCGCCGGCCGCTTCGGAGGACGCAGCGGGCCATCGATTCGTCGATGCGGCTGCTCGACTCCTCACGCCGTGTCATCGAGGCCTCGGAGACCTTCGCTACGAAGCGTCCTGTCAGGGCATCGCGTGAGTATCAGCGCGTTTCGAGCTGGCTCTCTCGGGCGGCGGCACAGTTGGAGCGTGCCGTTCACGGTTTGCGCGACACGGTCAATGATGCGTCGCGGGCGCCGGAAGGGGCCGCCGAGGTTCCGGGACGTCTGATCGATACCACGGCACGCTGGATCGACAGTGCGGCGCGGATGGCGGAGCTCTCCGACCGTCTGGACCAGGCATCCAGCCAGTTGCTCGATTCCGCCAGACGCGGCGCGATTTCCATCGATCGGTCAGACGAGTGCGAGCCCACCGGAGACTCCGGGAAGGCGTTCATCGCTCCGTTGCTGATTTCGTCGCGCTCCGTCCAAAGAACCTTGACTGGCAGGCGTCACCGTATTCGGTTCATTTCCGCTCGGCGCGTGCGGTTCATTCGCAGCACCGCAGCCGAGGCAGCAAGGCAAATCTTCAGAGGCCGTGCTCCGCCTTATGTCTCCACTGTGCGCTCTAACCACAGCAGTTGACAAGAAAGAAAAGGAGGACCACGTGTCCACAGTGAATGAAGTTTCGCAGTCGCATACGGATAGCGCGCAGGCGCGCGTCGATGAGATTCGCGCCATGCGGCAACTGATACCCAATTTTGTAATTCCAGCGTCAACGAGCGCCAACCGCAGCCTCATCACTGCCGCATCGCTGCCCCAGCAATTCATCGAGCTGGCGGCGATGGCAGTGAAGAACAGCACAGCGCTCGTCCGCGGAGGCGGCGTCGATCCGGCGCAGATCCGCGATCTGATGAGTTTCGCCGAGGCTTATGGGCCGGTGGCGGACGAGTTGGATGCGCTGGCGCAGTTCATCCGTCACAGCGTGACGGCGGCCAGGAACACGGCGGGGAGCGATGCGCTCACCACCTATGCCCTGGCGCGCCGTCTGGCCAAGCGTCCCGAGACCGCCGAGCTGGCGCCGCACGTCAATGACATGCGCAACGCCCTCGGCACTCGGTTCCGCAAGGCCAAAGCTCATCCGGCGCCCACTCCGGCGCCGGTGCCAGCGACGCCGCTGACGTAATGCAGTTCGTGCAGTAAGCCCCGCGCGGGCGCGTCCGAAGGCGCGCCCGCGCATTTTTTGTATCGTGGAGCTTTGGTTGACGGTACCATCTCGCGTGGCTCCAAACCTGTGAGTTGTATCCGTTATGCGGCCTGAATGACACGTCCCGATCCAGACCTCGTCCTCCAGCGGGCTGACCGCAAGCGGCTGAAGAGTGAATACAGTGCTCTCTTCGAGGATCTTTCGGCGCTTCTCTATCAGGTTGACCCCGCGCGACTGAACTTCGGAATCAATCCCGACGAATACGAGCCGGAGGCCGGCACAATCCTTCCGAGAGTGATGGAGCTCGAAACTGCGAGCGAGATCGAGTCCGTCATTCGCGAAGAGCTCGAGCGGTGGTTCGGAGGCGGCACTCGGATCGAGAAAGCCACGTATGAGGATCTCGGGGCTGAGGTTCTCGCGCTTCTCAACCGCTACCGGTCAAGCTCGTAGTGCTGCCTGGCCGCTGACAGCCGCTTCCCGCCAGCGTGCCCACGGCCGGCTGCGTCCGAGTGCGCTACTATTTCCCGTGCCACTCCAAGCCGGGTGAGCTTGGATCGGTCAGACCGCACGAACGCCTGGCAAGTCACGCTCCTCGGGAGGCATGCAATGAATTACCCAAGGATCGTCCTGGCTACCCTCGGATCCACAGTCGTCTATTTCATGCTCGGAGGTCTGCTGTTCGCAGCGACTCCTCTGACAGACGAATTCAGAAAGTATCCGGCCGTCTATCGCACACCCGAGTCGATGAAGGGGGTCATCCCTTTCGGAATCGTCGGGATGCTCTTGTCGATGGCGGCGCTTTCGGTTCTCTACGCATTGGTTTATCGCGGGGGCCGCGGCCTGGCCGAAGGCGCCCGCTTTGGCATGCTCGTCGGGGCGTTCGCGGTCGGCTCGTTCGTATTGCACAATTACGTCAATCTGAACATCGGGCTGAAACTGACGGTGGAGCAGGCAGTGGCTTACTTCATCCAATGGACCGTCACCGGCATCGTGATCGGTCTCATTTACAAGGCGCCGGCGTAGCGCGATGCGTCATCAGCAGGGAGTCGAGACAATGTTCCAGAAAGAGCGATTGGCCGCACGCGTCCTCATTCCACTCTCCGTCATTGCTGCCGGCTCGCTCATCTTCTCGGCCTGCAACATTGGTTGCTTTTTCCTACCGTGTGACCGGGAAATCGATGTAACAGCGAGGGTCACGGATTCATCCGGTGCGCCTCTTCAGGGGGTGAAAGTGGATGTCCAGGGCTACAAGGGAGAGACGGACGGCAACGGCTGCGTCAAGCTCAATGGAGTGACCACCGCCGATCAGATCTGGCTCAAAGCGGAAAGACCGGGCTACGCGATCTATGATGAGGGCAAGCCCTGGGCTATCTACGAAATTGAAGTCACACTCGAGCGCGCAGGTTCAGCTCACCACAGCAACGCCAAGTGGCATTCCGGTTCGAGCCGGCTCAACCAGACTCAGTGCGTGAGCAGCGGCGGACCAGACTGACTTCGACCGTCTGGCCGCCACATGGGGACTTCCACATGAGAACAATGTCAGCGATGATTCTGCCGGCTCTGGCCACCGTAATATCAGCGGCGCAGGCGTAGAAGCCGCTTCGGCTACCTGCATTGCGTGACCTGCCCGGCGTATCAGCACGCGCAATTACTCGAGACGCAAGTGATGTCATTGCCCGTGCAGGCACTTCGAGACAAGTCCGCTCACACCTATGTCATCCGCCGGGACCCGTCGCCGGCTGGCACCGGCCGCATCGCCTACGCGCATTACACCCTCCTCGGCACGAGCTAGTTCTTCAAGGAAGTCCGGCCTTCGCAGTCAGTAGCCGCGCCCTGACTCGGTGTCGCGAGAGCTATACTTCAAGCCCGTGCTGTTGATGCGGTTGCGCGCTGACCGTCAGGCGGCAGCCGGCATCGTTGAGGCCTGCACATGTCGATTCGTATCAGAGCTCGGTCGTGTCTGATGGCGGTCTGTCTTCTGATAATGCCGTTCTCCGGGTGTGCTCACGCGCCGAATCAATCTTCCACACCAGCTCCCGGGACCTCGCCTGGCGCTGAGACCCCTGGACCCTATGAAGGTCAACTGGTCGTGGCGGTCGTTGAGCGTCTCGAGAGCAATGTCCATGAGGAGTTTCTATCCGACGGTGGCGCCATGGTCTCAAACCTGGTGGCGTTCGCCATCGTGAGCCCCAAGGGCTTCGATACCATGCTCTTCGCGCACGTCAAGGGCCATCCTTACATTGGCGATCGTCCTATCCTGCTGGGAGACACGGTGACCTTCGTGCTGCCACGCAACTGGAGGAACCGGGATATGTCACTCGATGAGCTCGAGGGGCTTGCATTCGCGCACAGCGCGGCTCGCCACTCCGATCGTTAACGAGCGCGCCGTTCCTGATATACTCGCATACGTATTGCCACCACGTGAACCGCGACATCTGGAGCGATCATGCCGGAGCCTGACGCAAGCAAGGCGTTCGCACACCTTCACAAAGAGCTCGTGGAATACCAATTGCGTCTCGCCGATATCACTTCAAAGGGGGCGACTCTCGCTCTGTTGACGATCGGCTGGATGCTAACCTCCGAGTCCGCCAGAACCTTCCTCGCCACCAGCCGCGTCGGCAGATTATCGGCCGTTGCTGGGCTCACGATCATGTCCGCAGCGTACATCCTGCTCGCCATACGGATGACGGGGGTCATGCAAAGCCTGGGTCGCCAGATGCAGGCGCTCGATTACTTTCCTTTTTCCTATTACAGTTTCAGGGTGTATACCCCAAGAGTAGCGATCGCCACGGCTGCGATTGCGCTCGCTCCTGCCGGTGTTGCGGTTGCTTTGATGCTATTCGGCACGTAAGCACAAACGACGTTCGAAGCGCATGCGCGTGGCCGGCGCCACACGCCGTCAAGCTGGACATTTGACTAGATGTCCAGCTTGCAAGAACGTGAGCAGCTTCGGCCTCTCGGAGATCGTCTTCACCCCCGACGGTCAGCATTCCTGCGCTACTATTTCGCACGGCCGAAGCCGGCATTAACCGTTATGCCTGACCTCACGAAATCCCAGAAACGAGCCGTAGGTGAACTGCTCGGTGATGCGCATGAGGCAGAGATCGCCTCGGCACTGGTCAAGGTCGAACAGGCGATCAAGGAATGGCGAAGCGGCGCGATTCTGCCTAGCGAAGTCAGTGAGCGAATCCATGAGTTTCACAAGGAGTCGCAACAGATCTTCAAGACATACAACAACCTCGACCTGATGTTCGCTCTGGCACGTGCGGTGGCATTCGGGTTCGTCGAGCTGGCAAGGGTTCCGGAGGATCTTCAGCCACGTATCAAGGAGCTGGAGGCACTCGTGAAGGGCGATGACGGCTAACGACTTTCGTTTCCACTCCCCCACCGGTCGAGCTATCGTTGAGCGGATGACAGTCGGCCGGTCCCGAGGGCGCGCGTGGAGGGGCGCGTTGGCCTATCCGATCATGATCGCGGGGGCGATCGGGATCTTCCTTCTGGTTCGATCGACTGGATCTACGCTTGTCGCTCCCGCTCCTGCTGTTGTTGCGGCCGCCGGTGATCCTGCTGCTAACGCTGAGGTTCTGCTGCATGTGCTACTTGCGCTTGTTGTGGTGATCATCGCGGCGCGCGCTTGTGGTGCGCTTTGCAAACGCATTCATCAGCCGCCGGTGATTGGCGAGGTGATCGCCGGGATCCTGCTCGGGCCCTCGCTGCTCGGACACATTTCGCCGGCGGCGTTTTCCTATCTCCTGCCAGCGACGGTGGCGCCGTTCCTCTCGATCATCGCGCAGATCGGGGTGATCCTCTTCATGTTCCTGGTCGGGCTGGAGCTCGACACCGCGCAACTCAAGCACCGCACGCACGCGACGGTGGCCATCTCGCATGCCAGCATCGTCGCGCCCTTCGTCCTCGGCGCCGTGCTGGCGCTCTGGCTCTATCCAAAGCTCTCCACGCGCGACGTTCGCTTCACCGTCTTCGCCTTGTTCCTCGGCGTCTCTCTCTCCGTGACGGCGTTTCCGGTGCTCGCGCGGATCCTCACCGACCGCGGGATCCAGAAGACGCGGATGGGGACCGTGTCACTCACCTGCGCCGCCGTCGATGACGTTACCGCGTGGTGTTTGCTGGCGTTCCTCATCGCCGTGGCGAAGGCGAACGTCTCCGCGGCCGCCGTCACGGTCGCGCTCACCGGTCTCTATGTCGCTTTCATGATGCTCGTCGCGCGGCCGCTCATCATCCGCGCGGTGCGTGCGCAGGAGTTGCGCGAGTCGGTCTCTCAGAGCGCCATCGCCGTCGTCGTGGTCGCCCTGCTGCTGTCGACGCTGGCCACCGAGGCTGCGGGGATCCACGCGATTTTCGGGGCGTTCCTGCTCGGCGCGATCATCCCGCACGACTCGCGCCTCGCGCGCGATCTCACGAACAAGATCGAGGATCTCGTGGTGGTCCTGTTCCTGCCGGCCTTTTTCGCGTTCACCGGGATGCGCACGCAGATCGGTCTCGTGCACGGGGCGTCGCAGTGGCTGCTTTGCGGCGTCATCATCGCGGCCGCGTCGATCGGCAAGTTCGGCGGCACGTTCGTGGCGGCGCGGTTCACCGGATTCGGTAGCCGGGACGCCGCCGCCCTGGGCGTCCTGATGAACACCCGCGGCCTGATGGAGCTGATCGTCCTGAACATCGGCCTCGATCTGCTCATCCTCTCGCCGACACTCTTCGCGATGCTGGTGCTGATGGCGATCATCACGACCCTCGCGACGACGCCGATTCTTCAGTTGCTCACGCACAATGCGACTGAGCCGGACGGCGAGCCTGCGATGGTCTGAGCTGGTAAAAGGCTTTTACCACAGAGACACAGAGGTCACAGAGGTTGCAACTCTGTGCTCTCAGTGTCTCTGTGGTGCGTTCTTAAGACCTTACTTCTTCGCGCTTGGCGCCCGCAGCGGGAACGGCGGGCGAACGTCCCTTTGCGGG
>DATLVW010000785.1:0-2312 GCA_035577085.1 Thermoanaerobaculia bacterium | reverse complement strand
CTTCGATGTCCGTTTCGATGTGCTGCGTGCCGCTGAGCAATTCGTCCGGCAGCGGAAGAATGCGCACCGTCGGCGCGTGCGACTCGATCTTTTCCTGGATCGCCGTCAGCGTCGCCGTCGATTCCTTCTCCTTCTGCAGCTTCTCCGGCGAGCCTGCCACCTCGGGCACCGTGATCCGCTGCTCGACGATGGCCTCGCTCGTGCCGTTCAGATCCGCGATCTTGATGCGCGCCTGGTAGTCGGCGGGCTGGAGGAGCCGGTCGACCACGACCGCGAGTTGCTCGGTTTTGATGTCGGCGGGATAGTCGAAGCGATAACGATAGTTCTCGAAGAGCTTGTCGTCCTTCAGCACCTCGCCGACGACATCGAGGCTGTAGAGCTTCGTGCCTCCGACTTCCTTCACGATCAGCGGCGACCGCGGCACGAGAATCGTCAGCTCCGCCGTCGTGCGGTTGCCCTGTTTCGTCGGATAGGAAATGGTGAGTTGTGCCGGGAGTTTCTTCGCGCCCGCAGTCGGCAGGACGACTGAGTGTAGGAGCTTCTTGACTTGCTCCGGATCGACGGCGGCCGGCTGGAAAAGCTTTCCGCTGTCGAGCCTCTGGAGCTGCGCGTCGGTGATCACCCCAAACACATTCGCCGCATCCCGGCAATCCCGTTCGAGGTAGGTCGTGTTCGTGTAGGGGATGATTCCGAAGACGTGGTTGATCGCCTCCTGCCTGCTTCTCGTCGTAGCGACCACCTCGTTCGAAATGAGGTCATAGCGCGTATCTTGCGAGTCGTTCACCGTGTCGGAGGGGCTAAGCATTCCGCTGTACGGCGCCCACAACCGGTACTCGACGCCCCCCCGCGGCTGGTAGAACAGGAAGTGGGTAGTGGTGCCGAGCTCCTTCACGTTGCGGTACGTCCAGAGCTCCATCGGTTGGAGAAGATGGCAGCGATCCAGTTCGGTACGCTCGGCGGGCTCGCCGTGAACCAACAGCGCGCGCGAGCGATCCTCATGGAGCGTGCCGAACAACTCCTTCGCCGACGCCAGGCGGTCGTAGTAGATCTTTTGAAATGAACCGCTCGGTGTTCCTTCGGTCAAATCATGCCGGCGCCAGAAGTCGGCAATGTAGAGGTCACGTTGCGCGTCGCTCTCCATAATCAGGAACGTGTCGCGCTCCTGATCCTGCATGATCGGCTCGACGTCGGTCAGAAACTGCCGGTAGACCTCGGGAAGTTTGGCGATCCGATCCTTGCGCTCGCGGCGCGATAGCTTCACCTCGCCCTGACTCGCCGGCGGCGGCAGTGTCTGCGCCGCCGCCGTCACGCCTGCCAACACGAGAAGAAGCGCAACGCCCGCGGCTCTCATGGGTAATAGCCGCGAATCGTTTTCGCCTTTCCGTCGCTCACCTTGACATCCACAGCACGCCACTTCGATCCTGCCTTGACGCCCTCGGGTGGGTAAAAGCCGAGGATGTATTGAGAGCGCAGCTCGTTCTGAATGTCTTCGTAGATGTGGCCGAGCTCCGAGGCCATCTCGATGTAGTAGGTGTTGCCGCCAGTCTCCGTGGAGAAACGGCTCAACTTGTAGCGCGTGTCGAACTCGCTCGCCTTGATGCCGATACCGATCGAGTAAATCGGCACCGCCGCGCGCCGGGCGTATTCGAGCGCCTGATCGAACGTGAACTTCGAAGAGGTGTCCTTGCCGTCGGTCACGAGCACCAGCGCGCGCTGTCCCTTCACGCCGAGGAAGTTGTAGAGCGAATAGACCACCGCGTCGTACAGCGCGGTCGACTCCTCGGCGCGCAGTTTTCCCAGGCCGGCGTTGACGTCCGCAAGGCGCGGCGACCAACGCTGGATGAGCTGCGGTTGCGTATCAAATGACACCAGAAACGCGCGGTCGCCCTTTCGCATCACGTTCGTGAAGAATTGCGAAGCCGCCTTCTGCGCCTCCGACATCCGCGGCTGCATCGAGGCCGAGGTGTCGATGGCCAGACCGATCGAGAGCGCGAGATTGTTCACGTGCTCGAACTTCGCCACCTTCACCGCCTTCCCTTCATCCATCACCTTGAATGCGTTCTCGCCGAGGTCGTTGATCGGTCGCCCGTTGCGCATTACGGTGGTCGGCAGCTCGACGAGGTGGACGTTCACCTCCTCCATGAACTGCGGCGTGTTGATCATCACGAGATCTTCGACAGGAGGCTGCGGATCGTCTTTCAATTGCGCGACGGCCCTGATGTAGCCGACACCCTCCTGCGCCGGAATGTCGATCGTCTGCACGTACGGCGGCCCGTAGAGCGAGGCCATCTTCGTCTCGTTCAGGAAGAGGT
>DATLVW010000784.1:0-6119 GCA_035577085.1 Thermoanaerobaculia bacterium | reverse complement strand
CGTACCGTCTCGCGAAAGCTCCCCACCATCAGCGCGACCGCGACCATCATGCCGATGGCCAGCGACAATGCAGCCGACGCGATCGATGTGCGTCGCAGGGAGGCGGGGATCGACGCGGAGGCCAGCTCGCCGACGATGCCGAATGCGCCGCGGTACGGCGCGCGCAGCAGCCGAGAAGCACCGGAGACGATGAGCGCTGCAAGTGCGGAGAATCCCGCCACGACGAACAACACGGCAGCGTAACCGGCGACGGCGATGCCGTTCCACGCCGGGAGACGCGAGAGCAGCACAGCGATCACGAAGCAGACGATCGCGACGACGACTTGCGTTAGGTACGGCGCCGGCGTTTGCGTCTGATCCTGTCGCCGAGGCTGCCGGCGCCAGACGGCTCCGGACAGCAACAAACTGGGACGCAGTTGCGCGGCTTCGATCGATGGCTGGATCGCCGAGAGGAGCGAGAGGATCGTTCCCACGGCGATGCCGGCAGCGATGATGCCCGGCGTCAGCTCGATCGCTTCGGGCGTTGAGTTCACATACAACGCGTTGATCGTCCGGCCGATCAGCCGCAGGATCACCCAGGCCAATCCGCGGCCGAGCGCAATACCGGCAACCGATCCAACCGTTCCGAAGACCAGACCTTCGATCAGGAATGCTGCGAATACCTGTGACGCCGAGGTGCCGAGGGTTTTCAGAACGCCGACATCCTTGCCGCGCCGCAGGATCGAGATCAGCACCGTGTTGTAGACAAGGAACATCCCCACCAGCAGCGCCACGCCGGCGAGCGCGAAGAGATTGACGCGGAAGGCCCGCAGCATTTTCTCGACGCGCTCGTTGCGGCGCGACGGCCGCTCCAGACGAGCGCTGGCCGGAACGACGCGCTCGATCGCCGGGATCAGCGACACGTCTGGCACGATCAGGTCGATGCGCGTGATACGTCCCTCGAGGCCGAAGGCAGCCTGCACGACGGCGATGTCGGCGATAACGATGGCGCCGTTGAATGCGGTCGCCGGACCGCGCGCTTCGAGCAAGCCGCGCACGATCATCGTCCGGCGCACGCCGTGGATATTGAGAATCAGCGGTGAGCCGAGATGGAGCCCGTGGTCGTGCGCGAAGGTGGCGGGAACGACGACCGAGTCGTTTCCGAAGAGGCTGAGATAGGTCGCTGCGGACTCCTTCCCGCTCGTCACAACACTGGCGTAGCGGTAGTCGCGGAAGTGAAGGTCGGAGAGGAGGTCGACGCCGAGGAGACGGATCGGTTGCTGCGAAGGCTCGACGATTCCTTCAGCATCGATCACCGGCGCGAAGCGAACGCCGCGCGGCCAGAACGGTTGCAGCGCGCGCAGAACGTCCTCGCTGAAGGCGACGTCCGACACGATCTGATAGTTGGCCCGTCCCGCGACCGCATCGACCGACTCGCTGAAGGCACGAAGCGCGCTCTGATTCGAAAGCGCAATCGCCACGACGACGGCCACACCAACAGCGATCCCGAGAATCGTGAGCGTCGTCCGCAGCGGCTCGCGGAGAATCGGACGCAGAACGAGAGCGCGGAGAATCATGGTTTTCGGGGGGTGGGGAGTGGGGGGTGGGGAGTGGGAGCAGCGGGAGTCGGTTTTCGGGGGTCGGGGGTCGGAGAAGAAACCTGCGACTGCTCCGACTCGGGCGAAGGCGTGGAAGGTTGAGAGTCAGAAGTGGGAGAAGAGACGTTCGATGACAGCTCCGACTCCCGACCCCCGAACGCCGACTCCCTCGTCTCCCACCCCCCACTCCCCACCCCCCACACCCTCCCGTCACTTACCTCAATCACGTAATCCCCATACGCCGCCGCGCGCTCCGAGTGCGTGGCCATGACGATCGTCGGACGGCGGCTCTTGTGGATGCTGCGAATCAGGTCGAGTATCATCTCGCCGTTTTTCGAGTCGAGATTGCCGGTTGGTTCGTCGGCGAGAATCAGCGGCGGGTTGTGGACGACGGCGCGGGCGATCGCGGCGCGCTGCATCTCGCCGCCGGAAAGCTCGTTCGGGTAGTGCGTCGCGCGATTGCCGAGGCCTACGCTCGCCAGCGCCTCGGCTACGCGCGACTTCACCTCGCTGCGCGGTGCGTTGGCCAGCGACAGCGGGAAGGCGACGTTCTCGAAGACATTGAGCGTCGGAATGAGATTGAAGAACTGGAAGATGTAGCCGATCGATCGCCGGCGCAGCATCGTCAGCCGCGAGTCGTCGAGAACGGATGTCTCGCTGTCATCGAGAAAGATTCTGCCTGCGGTCGGCTTGTCTACCGCGCCGATGAGATTGAGCAGCGTCGACTTTCCGCTGCCCGATGCGCCCATCAGGACTGCGAAGTCGCCCGAGGCAATGTCGAGGGAGATGTCGCCGAGGACTTGCACGGCCGCCGACTCGTCGCTTCCCGCGTATGCGTGCGTTACGTGCTCGAGTCGGATGCGCATGGCGGGCGATTGTACGCGCGGCACGATCGCTGCAAATCGCGCTTTTGAAAGGGGGACACACCATGCTCTGGACGATCATCGCCATTCTGCTCATCCTCTGGATCCTCGGCTTCGTCAGCAGCTACACCTTCGGCGGACTGATTCACATCATCCTCGTCGTCGCCATCATCCTTCTGGTCATTCAGCTTCTGTCAGGGCGGCGCCGCCTCTGATAGGCTGAGCAGCCCAAAACAAGGAGGTACTCCATGGCAGAAACGACAAGCGGCGCGGGAACCGGCGCCGACGCAGGAACGGACTCACGATTCGGCAAGGCTAAAGAATTCGTCAACGACAAGTACGAAGCAGCTTCCGATGCGGTGAAGAATCAATACAACCGCGTCCGCGAGAAGGTCGAGGATGTAGACTTCGGCGCCATCACCGATCAGGTTCGCAGCTACGTTCGTTCCAACCCGGGGAAAGCGCTGCTGATCTCGGTGGGCGTTGGATTTCTGGTCGGGCTGCTGCTGCGGCGCGACGACCATCAGGACTAGGAGTGATGATGCCTACCACACGAGACGACGATACCGAACGCTCTGCCGCCGGCATGGACTACGACTTTCCGCTGCGAGATAAGGCTTCTGAATTGGGGAACGCGTTTGCCGCAGAGGGTCCGAATGCGCTCTTCGATGCGATCGAGAACATGCTGCCGGAGTCGTGGCGCGAGCACATCCGCACGTTTCCGATCGCGGCGGTCGTCATCGGCGTCGGTGCCGGCATCTTTCTGGGGATGCGAAAAGGTGACGAGATCATCGCGGCCGGGACGGCAATGATCACCGCCGCGGCGATGGAAAACGTCACGAACGTGATGCACGCGGCGACGCATCCCGGCGAATAACTCTTGCGAAGCGGCCGTGCTCTCCGCACAATGAGTGGGAATGGAGACGCGGCCGCTTCCGCTGGGAATCGCTGATCACCGGCATCACTACCTGGTCTCGCTCGCCGCCGAGGTCCATCGGACGTACTTTCAGAAATACCCGCCGCTCAGCGTGAAGTGGGGCCAGCAGATCACGCGCAAGAAGCGCCGCTCCATCCGGCTCGGGTCGTACAACCACAGCACCTCCGAGATCCGTATCCATCCGCTGCTCGACTCACCCGAGATCCCCGCGTTCTTCATTCAGTCGGTGATCCATCACGAGTACCTGCACCACGTTCTCGGCGCGAGCCACAACCGCCGCTTTCACGCGCAGGAGCGCCAGTTCCGCTACTTCCGCGAGTCCAAAGAGTGGATTCGTCGACACCTCTGGCTGCTGCTAGGTACCAAGCGAAACCGCAATCTGGCGATACCGGCGGTGGTTCAGCCCCAAATGGTTCTTTTTTAGTGATCCGCAGATGGCGCAGATGGTTCGCAGATGAAAAGGCGAAGCATGACGCTTCTCAAATAGCTTTCATCTGTGAACATCTGCGTCATCTGCGGATCAAACAAATCAAGTCCCCATCGGAAACGTCAGGGAGTAGACATAGCGCCCTCGGGCCACCTGCAACACCACCGACGATCGTTCCGCCGATTGCGTCAGCACCTGATTCAGCGCTTTGACCGACGACACCTCGGAGCCATTTGCCCCGACGATGATGTCTCCCTGTTGCAGCCCGATGTTCTCGCTCCGTGACCCTCGCGCTACCTCATCGATCACTAGCTGGTGGTTCTGGTCGATCACGCGAAGCCCTGCGATCTCCCACAAAATGCGCAGTCCCAGATCGCCCGGCGCCTCGGTCGGACGAACCGAGACGGGCTGCGAGCTCCCGCCGCGCAGTACCGTGAGCGGCAGCGGCTGGCCCGCGGCTACTGTGGCCGTCAGGGTTGAGAATGCTTCGCGCGAGTCGATCGCTCGTCCCGCAACCGCCGTGATGATGTCTCCCGGGCGAAGGCCCGCTGCCTGCGCCGGAGATCCGCTGATCACCCGCGCCACGAGCGCGCCGCGCGACGTCTGGAGGCCCGTGCGACGCGCCTCCTCGGGAGTAATCGTCGCCGTCACCGCGCCGATCCAGGCGCTGTGAACTTGCCCGAAGCGGACGATGTCCTGAATCACTTTCTTCGCGCGGTCGACCGGGATGGCGAAGCCGATGCCCTGCGCGTTGGCGAAGATCATCGTGTTGATGCCGATCACGCGCCCTTCGATGTTGAGAAGCGGTCCGCCGGAGTTGCCGGGATTGATCGAGGCGTCGGTCTGGATGAAATCGGTGAAGGTGCGTCCAGCCTCTTTTGACGGAACGGAACGGCCCAACGCGGAGACGACGCCGGTCGTAACCGTGCCGCTGAGCCCGAACGGATTGCCGACCGCGATGACCGTCTCGCCGATGAGTAAGTCGGACGAGGTTCCGATCGGCGCGGTGAGCAGGTTCTTCGCGTCGACACGGAGCACCGCCACGTCGCTGTCGGGATCGACGCCGATCAGTTTGGCCGGGAGCTGCGTGCCGTCGCTAAAGTTCACCGTGATGCGAGACGCGCCCTCGACGACGTGATTGTTCGTGACGATGATTCCGTCCGCCGACCAGACGAAGCCCGAGCCGAGCGACTGCGACGTGTAGGTACGGTCCTGCCCGCCGAAGACGCCGAACGGATCGAAAAACGGATCGACGGCGCGCTGCCGGATCGTCGACTCCGTCTGGATGTTGACGACCGCCGGCCCGACGTCATGCGCGACGGTGACGATCGGCGTGCGCCGCGACGCGCTTACGGTGGGGGGGATCGGCGTCCGATCCTGCCGCGGCTGGTGCGCATCGACCGTCTGCGATTCCGCCGCCGGCTTGCAGGCGAGTATGACGAGAAAGAGGATGACGATAAGGCGGAGCTGCTTCATGCTGCGATTCATACGAACGGGAGCCGTCGGAGATTCCCAATCGCGCGTATCAGGCGACAGGGGTCATTCTCGTGCTCCGGCCCCGCCTATCTGCGACATCTGCGGAAACGGTTTTTATCCGCAGATGTCGCAGATGTCCGCAGATTCGGCAAATTTTACCTCGATGCATTCCAAAATCGTCGTTTGGACTCGCAAGACTTGAGTCCGGACTCAAGAAACGATCGTCCGGACTGAAGAAACGAAGGTCCGGACTCAAGAAACCAAGGTCCGGACTCAAGAAACCAAGGTCCGGACTCAAAAACAAAGGTCCGGACTCAAAAAACCAAGGTCCGGACTCAAGAACCAAGGTCCGGACCCAAGAAACGAAGGTCCGGACCCAAGAACCAAGGTCCGGACTCGAGAACCAAGGTCCGGATTCAAGAAACGAAGGTCCGGACCCAAGAAACGAAGGTCCGGATTCAAGAAACGAAGGTCCGGACTCAAGAACGAAGGTCCGGACTCAAAAACCAAGGTCCGGACTCAAGAAACGAAGGTCCAGACTCCAGATCGGCCCGGCTGCTGTATCGCCAGCGGCCCGCTGGCGGTTAGACTCTCCGCTTGCGCATCAAGCTGATCTACAACCCCATGGCCGGTCGCGGCCGCGCGTCGCGGCATCACGCCGAGGCGGAGCGGCATCTGCGGGCGCTTGGGGCTGAGGTTGATGTCCACGCCAGCACGAGCCCGGCGGACATGACGCAAGCCGCCGCGGACGCATCGCGTGGAACATTCGACCGCGTCGTCGTCTGTGGCGGTGACGGCACCCTGCACCTCTCCGTTCGCGAATTCGACCTCGCCAACGG
>DATLVW010000783.1:0-5941 GCA_035577085.1 Thermoanaerobaculia bacterium | reverse complement strand
CGATGGCGCCGGTTACGTCTGGGCCGGCACGCCGGACAGTGGACTCCTGCGCAGCGTAGTGCCGTTCGATCCGGCGGCATTGAAGCCGGGCAACGTGTCCAGATTCTTCGCACCCGCGTGGTCGCATGCAACCGGCGCCCGTACCGACTCCGTTCGCACGCTGCTCTGGGCCGCCGGCAAGTTGTGGAGCGGCACGGCGAATGGCCTGGAAATCCTCGACACGAATCCGCTGCGCATCGTTGCCAGCCTTCCGGGATCGTCGCTGGGTGGAAGTCTGGTGGCCGGACTGATGTCGTCACCGAATGGCAAGTCGGTCTGGGTCAGTCAGAACGCCGGACTCGTCGAAGTCGATACGAGCGACTTTCACGTTCGCACGCGCGTGTCGAAAGCGGACGGTCTCATCGATGACGAGGCGTGGGCCTACGATCCGCTTGCCGTTGGTGATGACGGCCGGGTCTACTTCGCGACGCCGCGCGGTCTCTCGATTTTCAATCCGGCTCTGCGCGAGCCCAATGCCGAACCGCCGATCGTTCGCTTTCGCGACATCACCTTTCGCGAAGACCGAAGGGGCAATAACGAAGTTTCGATTGCGTACGCCGCACTGACCTTTAGCGACGAGTCGCGCGTCGTCTACCGCACACGGCTCTTCGGCTACGACAACGACTGGGCGGCTGCGCGGTCCGACGCAAAGATTCGGTACACCAACCTCCCCGCCTACCTCTTCCCGAAGTCGTATCGCTTCGCCGTGATGGCGCGAAGCAGCGACGGCGTATGGTCGCTTCCCGAGCTTTACACCTTCTCGGTCATGCCGCCGTGGTGGCTCCGCTGGTGGGCGATGATCGCCTATGCCGCAGCCATCGTGGCGCTGGCGAGCGTCGCGAACCGGCTTCGAGTCCGGCGTTTGCGGCGCCGCAACCGCGAGCTCGAAGACATCGTTTCCGCGCGAACCCACGAGTTGGAAGCGCTCGACCGGATGGTCGAGATCATCAACCGCGAGCTCGTGCTCGAGAACGTGTTCCGCGCCCTTCTCGATCAGGGCACGAAGCTTTTTCCTCAGACGGAAGCGGCAGCGTTCTTACAGTTCGATCACGACCGGGGCTCGACGGAGGTCGTGGCCGAGCTCGGCTATGACCAGGAGTCGTTCAGCGATGTTCGCCTGACTCCGGAGGAAGCAACACGGCGCTATTCGGAACGGGCGGAGCTACTTGAAGAGGGTGTGTATCTCATCAAGGGAGATGTTTTTCACGAGCTCGCGGGCAGCGAGCAGACGAAGCATTTCCGCGTTCCCAAGTCGATGCTGGCGATGGAAGTCTCGCTTGGTGGGCGGATTGAGGGTTTTCTCATCTTCGACAATTTCAGCGACCCGAATGCTTTCAGCCGCAGCGATTTGCGCAAGCTGGCGCGCGTGCGCGAGCACGCCATCTCCGCCATTTCCAAAGCCCGCATCCTGCGCGAGCTGCAACTGAAGAATCGGGAGGCCGAGGAGGCCAATCAGGCCAAGAGCCGCTTCCTGGCCAACATGAGCCACGAGCTGCGAACGCCGATGAACGCCATCATCGGCTTCTCGGAGATTCTCATCGACCGCCTGGAGGCGCAGATCGACGCGAAGTCGTTGACGTTCATCCGCTCGATCCTCAGCTCCGGCAGGCACCTGCTCGAGATCATCAACGACATCCTCGATCTCTCGAAAGTGGAAGCAGGCAGGATGGAGCTGTTGCCCGAGACGTTTCCGGTGCGCAGTGCCATCGAGAGCATCTGCCAGATCATGCGGGGCATGTCGACGCGCAAGGCGATCTCGTTCGCGGTGGAGATCGATCCGGGGGTTACCGCGATCGAAACGGACCAGTCGAAGTTCAAGCAGATCCTTTACAACCTGCTCTCCAACGCGGTGAAGTTTTCGCCGACCGAGTCGGTCGTAAAGATCCACGCCCGGCGCGTCGAAGCCACCGAGGAGCGGGCTGAATCGATCAGCATCGACGTCACCGATCCCGGCATCGGCATCGCCCCGGAGAACCTGACGCTGATCTTCGAAGAATTCCGTCAGGTGGACGGCACCCTCAACCGCCAGTACGGCGGCACCGGCCTCGGCCTCTCTCTCGTGCGGAAGTTCGTCGAGTTGCAGGGTGGAACGCTGACCGTGGCGAGCGAGATCGGCAAAGGCAGCACGTTCACGTTCACGCTGCCCATTCACTTCGCAGGGACGACGATTCCCAGTCCGATCATCAACGTCGACGGCACGGTCATTCCGCCCGGCGAGCGCGTGCTCGTAGTCGAAGACGAAGACGTCGCCTACTCGACGCTGGCGACGTATCTGCAGTCGGCCGCCTACGTGCCGATCCGGGCGCGCAACGGGGACGAAGCGATGCGCCTCGCGCGCAGCATCAAACCGGTGGCGGTGACGCTCGACATCGTTCTGCCGGGGGCGCAGGGATGGGATGTTTTGCGCGCGCTCAAAGCAGATGCGGCGACCTCCGAGCTGCCGGTGATCATCGTCTCGATGATCGACAACCGTGAGCTGGGGCTGGCCTTCGGTGCGGATGATTACTTCGTGAAGCCGGTCGACTGGACGCGCTTCATGCGCCGGCTGCGCGAGATCGCATTGCGAACATCAGCGCCGAAGCGGCCGCGCCTTCTGCTCATCGACGACGACGTCAGCGTTCACGACATTCTGGAGGCGGAACTGACGAAGCAGGGTTACCAGATCGAGAAGGCATTCAACGGCGTGGAAGGGTTGGAGAAAGCCGCCAGGAACCCGCCGGACGTCATCATTCTCGATCTGACCATGCCCGGGATGAGCGGGTTCGAAGTGGCCGCGCATCTGAAGGAGAGCGAGGTCACGGCGCGCATTCCGATCCTCGCGCTCACGGCGAAGGAGCTGACGGAGCTCGATCGCGAACACTTGCGCGCCGGATTCGCCGGAGTGGTCGCGAAAGGGTCGTCATCGGGCAAGCGCCTGATTCAGGCGATTCACGCGCTTGATACGAGGCCGGCGGTTTCTTCGTAGAGCGAGGGGAGTCGGGGGTCGGGGGTCCGAGAGCGTCAATCCTTGTGCTGTGACCCTCCATCTGTGACATCTGCGGAGGTCGCCCTGATTGATCCGCAGATGACGCAGATCGTGCAGATCACTCGATGAATTCGGCAAGTTTTACCGAGATGCACGAGTCGAAACCACTACCGAAATTGGTCTCGACCCAATTTCACGAGTTAAAACGACTACCGAAATTGGTTCCGACCTAATTTCAGTAGTCAAAACGACCACCGAAATTGGTCCCGACCTAATTTCAGTAGTCAAAACGACCACCGGAATTAGTCTCGGCCTAATTTCAGTAGTCAAAACGACCACCGAAATTGGTCCCGACCTAATTTCAGTAGTCAAAACGACCACCGAAATTGGACCCGACCTAATTTCAGTGGTCAAAACGACTACCGAAATTGGTCTCGACCTAATTTCAGTGGTCAAAACGACCACCGAAATTAGTCCCGACCTAATTTGAGTAGTCAAAACGACTACCGAAATTGGTCCCGACGCTATTTCAAGAGTGGAAACGCCCACCGAAATCGATCCACTTTCAAATGGGGTCAGGTCTGAAGTTGAAAGTGCCAAACACTGACTGGATCAGGACACGTGTCCCATTTCGTCACTTTCAACTTCAGACCTGACCCCATTTTGAAAGTGCCGAAAGTGCCGAGCCAGTTATCCAAATTACCCAGCGCGTTTCTTCGGCGCAGCTTTGGCCCGGACCGTCCTGGTCGTCATGCGAACGAAGGTACGGAGCGCCTCGTTCACCGCGATTGAGTCGGGAAACATGTCGGCCACGTCGGGAGCGAGCACGACAACATTCGTCCCTTCGGCATAGCGTGCCGCGTACTTTCCACGTACGCCGCCGGAAAAGTCGTAGTGATCTCGCATCTCGTCGTCCTGCTTTGATTTACCTGCCATATTTTCGCCGTTCACGGGCACTTTCAAAGTAGGGTCAGGTCCAAAGTTGAAAGTGCCAATACGTTGACTGGATCGGACCCGATGTCCCTTTCGTCACTTTCAACTTTAGACCTGACCCCATTTTGAAAGTGCCAAGTTTGAGTGATCAACTGCTCCGACACGCGACTCCCGATCAGCGACTCCCCGCGAATACCCCAACTCCCCACCCCCCCTACTTCGTCGCCTTGTAAATCTTCTCCCGGTAACCGGCGACATCCTCGGTTACCTCGATGAAGGGGAGGGCGAGATCGAGCTCGCGGCACGCATCGCGATAGTGACGTGTTTCGAAGAGAGCGACGGCGTAGTAGTAGTGATAGCGCTCTTCACCCTTGCCGATCTCGCGAACTCCATGAAACGCGCGTGATGCTCCGGCGAAGTCGCGTACGCGGTACAGCCCTTCCGCCAGGCGCATGGCCGGAGCATGCGGAAGCTGCGGCTCTTGAAGGAGCGCGTCGTAGATCGAGCGGGCGTTGTCAGGATCGCCGCTATCGATTGCCTGCTGAGCCTCGTCGAGACGCTGATCGGTGGTCTTCTTCGCTGTTTGCTGCGTGGGCGGCACCATCGGAGCGATTGACTGCCGTGTGCCGGGCTGCGCGGCTGGTTCTTCGCGACTCGCGGCAGGAGGCGGATCGGCGGCGGGTGTAGACGATGAAGCAGCGGGTGGATCTTCGGGGGCTCCATCAGGAGCGTTCGCGTCGCCGGCTCCTCGGGGAGCGGTTTCCGCAACGTTCGGCCCCACGCTCGGCGTCGGTACCTCCACTCGCGGATGTTCTTTCGCCGCGGCATCCTGCATCGCTTCGGAGATACCGAATGCTGCTGCTTCCTTCTTGGTCAGCAGAGTCGCTGCTGCTCGAAGGAGCTCGGCGCGCAAGTCATCCGGAATCGTCATCGACCGCAGGTGTGGCTGGACCTCTTCTGCGGCGGCGATGCGGAGTAACGCGTCGCGCGCCTCGCCCGAGTGGCCAAGCCGGTTTGCCGCGATCGCCGCGTAGACCTCGGCGGTCTCGAATTTCTCGATCTCCTCCACGAATCCGAATGCCGCCTTGTGCAGCTCGGTGTACGCCAGTTGGTAGTCCGCCGTCCGGAAGTCGGCCATCCCTCGCGTGTAGAGCCGTTCGTAGAATTCGTCAACGCCGCCAGCCAGCAAGACTGAGGGCGCCAACAATAGGAAACCTACGGCGAGTTTGCGCAGAATTCGCTCTCCTTCGACGTTGCGAGAAATCGATCGGTGGATGATTGAAGGAGGGAACACAAGATCCTCCATTTTTCATCCGGCAGGAATCTTTCCGCGAGTTCCACCAAATACGGCATCTCAGCATGCCGATCCGATGAGATCGATTGCCGTCACCTGCTCGCCAGTCGAACTTACCGAAAGGCGGCGGGACGCTGCGTCGGGCCGGCGCTGCGCAAGACCGCCCGCTCCTCGTTCGTCAGGAGAAGCGCGGCAGCCCGTTCGAGCTCTGCCCTCTCGGATTCAGGAATCGCGATCGAGCGAAAGTGCGGTTGGACGCCGTCGGCCTTCGAAATGCCGACCAGAGCGCTGCGCGTGAGTGCTTCGTTCCCTATCCGATTCGCGGAAATCGCCGCATACGCCTCGGCGGTCTCAAATCGTTCCAGTTGATCGACGAGTCCGAATGCGGCGAGATGAAGGTCGTTGAACGCAGCCTCGTACTCGGATGCATGGAAGTGGGCCATGCCTCGGGCGTAGAGGCCCTCATAGAAATCGTCACCGAAGCCGGCAAACGCGGCCGCGGGAACAAGAAGCAGGAGGCACACGACAAGTTTTCGCAGAACGTACCCTCCTTCCGGAGCATATTGATCGATCACGCCACCATGGAGCAGGCGTCAAGCATACTCTTCATGGTTTGCCGGGTAACCGGCCAACCGGCAGCCGAATAACGGGCCAACCCAGCAACCCGGCACCAAATCGCGATAGCATCCGATTTCACCGTGTCGAAGAAT
>DATLVW010000782.1:0-3465 GCA_035577085.1 Thermoanaerobaculia bacterium | reverse complement strand
CAGTTCCCGCGCTTTCCCGTGTTCAATTCACTCGCCAGCGCGTCGGCGCCGTAAACTTTTTTCAGCGCCTCGACGATCCCACGCGAATCCACGGACACGGCACGCGCCTGCACATCACTGTAGGCGAAATCGAGCACGAGCGACTGGATGTTGCCGTCGAAGATGATGCCGACGAACTCGTTCTCACGATTGACGACTGGGCTTCCGGAGTTGCCGCCGATGATGTCCGCGGTCATCACGAAGTTGTAGGGCGTCTTGTCGTCGTCGAGCAGAGTCTTTTTCTCCATCCACGACTTCGGCAGCTTGAACTCGCCTTCGTTTCCGTGCTCGGCGGCGTGCTCGAAGGTGTCGCCGATCATCGTCGACGACGGGATCGTCTTGCCGTTCTCCGTGTATCCCTTCACCGTGCCGTACGAGAGTCGCAGCGTGAAGGTGGCGTCAGGGTACGTGTCGCCGCCGCTGGTCTTGAATTGCGCGTTTGCGATCTTCGCGTACGACTGCCGCAATACCTCGGCGATGTTGTCGTCGTACTGCTTGCGCAGCTCGCGGGCGCGCCCGTCGACCATGCGTGCGACCTGGATCATCGGATCGGTCGATGCGTCGACGGCAGCCTTGCCGCCTTCGCCGAGCGCTTTGCGTGCGGCAACGTCGCGAAGCTTCGTGGCGCGCACGAGCTCCGAGGCACGCTCCTGCGGCGATTTGCCGGCGAGCACCTGCTGCACGAGCGGATCGTTCGGCGCCACTTCGAGCCAGTTCGAAAGCGAGTCGGCCAGTGTCACCGTCTCCAGATCCTCGTAGATCGGCGCCTCCGAATAGAGGCCCTGCTTGAGCGAGGGCATGTTCGATTCGCGATACTCGCGCAGGCGTTCGCCGTTGGGTTTCGCCGATTCGTCCGCGAGACGGAGCAGCGTCTTCGCGTGCTGGAACAGCGCACTGTTGAAGGCAAGTCCTCCCTCTACGAATCGGAACTCCGTGTAGATCGGACGATACGTTGCGATCGCCGCATCGACGTTCTGCCAGGCGTCGCCGTAGGCGGCGCTGAGCTGCGGATCCGCCGCCACTTTCTGCTTCATCGCAGCCTCGGAATCAGCTTTGGCTTTCAACACGGCAGGATCCTGCAAGCCGGCGATGCGCCCGAGGTAGGCCTTGCGTGAGTTCTTGACACCGAAGAGATCATCGTGCGCGCGGCGGTCGTTTTCGATGCTGCGCTGCGCGTAGTTCGTGAGCAGCACCTCGCGTCGGCGGAGGAGCGTCAGCGTGAACGGGTAGGCGACATCGCGGAAGAACTGCAAGTGCGTCAGCGTGTTCAGCCTGCTGGTCGAGCCAGGATGGCCGGAGACGAAAACGAGATCGCCATCCTTGGCGCCGCTCGCGCTCCACTTCAGATAATCCGCCGGGTGCACCGGCTTGCCGTTTTCGTACGCGCGGAAGAAGCAGACGTCCAGGTCGTAGCGGGGATACTCGAAATTGTCGGGATCGCCGCCAAAGAATGCGATGCCGACTTCGGGGGCGAAGACGAGCCGGACGTCGGTGTACTTCTTGTAGCGATAGAGGTGGTATTCGCCGCCCTGGAAGAGCGTGACCACATCGCTGCGAAGTCCCGTTTTCTGCACCGACTCCTGCTCGATCGCGCTCATCACGCCGCGCCGCGCTGCCTGTGCAGCCGCAGTGGTCATGCCGGGTGTGACCGAGGCGTTGACACGCGCAGTTACGTCCTCGATCGACTGAAGAACGTTCAGTTCGAGGTCGACGCACTTCACTTCGTCAGCCTGCGTCTTCGCGTAGTAGCCGGTCGTGACGTAGTCGTGGCCTTTGGTGGAGATCTTGGCCAGGCAGTCCAGACCGACGTGATGATTCGTCAGCGCCAGGCCATCAGCCGAGACGAACGAGCCGGAGCCGCCGCTGTTGAATCGGATCGACGATTTCTGCAGATGATCGAGCCACGCCTGCGTCGGCACGAAGTTGTAACGCTGCTTGAAGATTGCGTTGGGAGTTCGGTTGAAAAGCCACATCCCCTCGTCCGCGACCAGCGGAAGCGCGAGGAGCAGCACGAGGAATGCGAGAAAAGACTTGCGCATCAATGTTGCCTCCAGTTCAGTTGCGAGCGGGATTCTATGCACAAACGGAAGCGGAGGCTGCAGGATCGACCATTTCTCGCCTCAGAGGTGTTGGGTAGGGAAAGCCTTTAGCACGTCACTCCTAACACAGGAGGACATCGGCCATGGGCGCAGCAGACTTGGTCACGACGGAGATGGCACTTCAACTACTGAACACGGTTGGGCTAGGGCTGGTTGGCACGGGTCTGTACGGCGTCTACAAATCGCTCATTCAGCGAAGCGAACTACTCGCCAAGAGCGTAAACGAGCTTGAGAAAGCCCACGATGCTGTTGTGAAAACGATGGATAAGCGATCACACGAGATCGACTCAAGATTCGACGACGAAAAGAAGTTTCGTGGCCTTTACCTATCCTTACTCGAAGACGCTGAGGTTCATCGGAGCAAGATCAAGGAATGGAAAGAGGACGAGCTCCATGCCCTCCAAGCGCGACTTGAGCTAGTTGCGGCGAGACTTGAACAACTTGAGCACGATAATCGCGCGCTCCAAGAAAAATACTACGAACTCGAATCGCAGCTAGGGACACAAGTCGCGCGAAACCGATTCCTCGAGAAACAAAACAAAGAGTTTTTGGTTGAGCTAGGAAAGTCTGGTCCGACAATCAGAGGACTCGCGTAACACTGGCAGAGAGTAGGCATAGGTCGCGGCAGCGAGAAAGAACGGGATAACCGCGTCCTTCACCGCCAGTTCGCGACAAGCGTCAACGGCGTCGGATCCGCTTCGCCGCCGTTGGCGATCACGCGGCCATCGGCGGTCAGGTCGTAGTCCGATGAGGAGACCGGATTCACGTCCAGACGGAACAGCGCGCGCGCCGCGCCGATCTCGAAGCCTCCTCCGCTTTTCACATCGACCTCGGTGAGGATGTTGTCGCTGGTCAGGTAGTCGAGGTGCGCGCCGTCGGGAGACCAGCGTGATGAGTGGCCGCCGACCGTCGTGACCTGCCACTTTCCGCCGCCCCCGGCGAACGGGACGACGTAGATCTCGTCACGGCCGCTTTCGCTCGATGTGTAGGCGAGCCAGCGGCCATCCGGGGAAATGCGAGGGTCGTGCGTACCGGGCTCCCCGGCGAGGAGCGGATGGGCCTTCTCGCCAGGTACGAGAGGTACGGCCCAGATCTGGGGATTGCCTCCAGGTCTGTTCCATAACGTCGCCGCGACCCAACGGCTATCGGCAGAGACGGCGCCGGGGTCGGCATCTCCGTCGAGACGGGCCACGAGCTGGCGCGGTCCGTTGCCATCCGCGCGGCGGCGATAGATGGCGGCCCGTTCCGAGGGCGTATCGCGGGAGGCGTAGATGATCTCGCTGCCATCGACGCTCCAGACAGGAGCCTCGTTCATCGAGCCTTCGAA
>DATLVW010000781.1:0-2884 GCA_035577085.1 Thermoanaerobaculia bacterium | reverse complement strand
TCTGTACTTCAGTCAGGGACCGCGGTTGCACGACCCGAAGCGGATCTTGCTGGGGTCGGGAAAGCAGACACGCTTTATACAAGTGGAAGCGGCCAGTCAATTGGCACATCCGGACGTGGAAGCGTTCATCGCCGATACGATCGAACAGGCGAGGATTCCGTTGCCACTCGAGGGGAAGGGCAGTCTCATCATCAAGTCGTCGGCTGCTGCGAAGAAGCGGCCACGCCGAAGGCCGGCAAAGTGACGGACGCCGTGCCGTTCGCTGCGGTGGTCGGCGTATCATCATCGGGTGTCACTCTCGCTGTGCGAAGCACCGCGCCGGAGAGAGGCAAAACGTTGGGCGACTAACGAACATGCCATTCCCCGATCGGCATCCAGAACTGGCGCTCTACTTGCGCCTTGGAACGGTGATCATCCTTCTCGGCGCCTTTTGGTCAGTTGTCGGCGCGCTTGCGGGTAGCAATGACGGCCAGCAAACCGGTGAAGCGGGTCTGGCTCCATGGCAACTCGCATGGTGGGAACAGTTCGGCTGGCGCTATGGTGTAGCGCTTATTGTCCTCGGTGCATCCATTCTGGTCTTTCGTGCCGTCTGGAAACGATCGCTGCTCTTCGGTGACCGCATCCGGCACGAGTACGAATAGACGCCCAACTCGGCCGCTGCACCGGACGCCGCGCCGTTCGTGGCCTTGCTCGGCGTATCATTCTTGGGTGTCGCTCTTGCCGCCTGAAGCACGGCGCTGGTGAGCGGCAAAACGTTAGCCAGCACGATGTCACCTCTCCGCAGCCTCGGCATCACGCTCGCCGTCATCGCGGTTCTCGTGGTCATCCTACTATTCGCGCCGCCGACGCTGCTGCGGGTGAAAGATCCCTCGGCGGTTGACCCGGGAGATGGATTGCTAGTGGTTCTCAACCCGGCCAGAGATCGGTCCGCGGAACGGGTCGCCAGCCACGTGCTTGGCGAGCTTCGCTCCGGTCGCTGTGAGGCCGCGCTCGCATTCGTAGGACGCGAGCGGCAGAGCGACCTCTGCGAACGTGAACGCAAGTATCGTGTTCGAACTTGGTCCCTGCGCGATCGCAAGGATGTTTCCAGCACAACGCATCTGTTTTTTGCTGTCTTCCGCGGCCACTCATCGTTGCCTTCGAACACGTGGATCACCCTGAAGAGGGATCGAACGGGTTGGCGCGCAGTGGACTTCGAGTGCTGGTATTAGCCTCTGCTGGCCAACTCGACGCTCCACCGGACTTGGAGCCGCAACTTGCTTCGTCACGAGTGCTGTACACGTCCACGTGCGGCTCCAAGCCGGGGTGAGCTTCGGGCCGTTAGCCTGCGGAAGCAACAATCCCGCGCGTCATGCCAGAAACTTACGATGCCGCCGTGGACCTCGCGGGTGTCCTCGTTGACGCCTCATACGCGTGCGCAGAATCCTTTCGTACCTTTATCGACGAATCTTTTGAAGAAAGCGAGTCATCCGAGAAGCACGAACAACTCGTTTCGGAGTTCTTTTTCGCCTTCTTGCATATGCTCGATCGAACGATGCTTGCAGAACGCGGCGTTGATTTTCGCGACCAGAACATCGACCCGCTCGCAACTCTCGCTCTTCGCGAACGAGCCAGCCGCCAACATCCAGCCCTGAATGCGAATGTCATGGAGACCTTCCTCGTACTACTTGGTCGAGACGCAAACGACGCTCACTCGGCATATTCGAACTGTTCGAGTGACCCAGACCAGCCGTTCACAGGCAACGGGGTCATGAACAGGCTCGCGCCGATCGTCTGTAGATACCTCGACTGTCCTAATAACCCGGAACTACATCGACAGGCGATCTCCGAATTCGCTCATTTCAGCGAGATCGTGAACTTGAGAAATGTGGTGACCGTGCTGTGAGCTATCGAGCATCTTCCGTCCACAGGCTGACCCTCGCTTGCAGGCGCCGTGGCTCGCTGCCTTGCGGCGCCTCGAGCGCGTTACTATTTCGCTTCGCGGGCCACGCGGCTGAAGCGTGATCCGTTAGACGCCGAATTCATGGACATCGACACCCTCATCTCAGTTGCGTCGGACAACTCCCTGAGGCCGAGCGAAATCGAACAGACGGCTCAGGAGCTTGGCTGCACCATTCACGAGCTGTGCGACAGGTTCGCGAAAGAACTCGCGAAACGATATCTCGACGAGCAGATCGCCTGGGAACCCGCTGATGCCGCCATAAACAAACTGTACGCCATCGCGTATGGCAGCGCCGATTTCGGCCTGGGTGAATTCGCATGGAGTGTGTACCTGGCTTTCGATGAGGGCGAGTACATTCATGCGGGCGGCGATCCGGAGCCTGACGGTGAACCGAGAACTCGCAAGATTTTGAGCTCGCTAATCGCCGGCACCTAACTCGCGCTTGCCGCGGACGTGGCCCGCTGAGTCGCCCTGTCGCAAGTACGTTACGATGTAGGTCGCGGGCCACGCCGCTGAAGCGCAGGTCCGTTGGGCGACACACGAATGAAATATCGGTTCATAGCGGTACTTCTCGCAGCACTTACTTGGGACAGGTTGTTCGCTTGTTCGCCGTGGATTGTCGTGCCACATGTGCTCGATCCCGAGGAGCAGAAGGTCGACCGCACCCCGCCGGTAGTGCCGGAGTTGCGAGTTCTAAAAGTCGTGCGCGGTCATGATCCGATCACTCTACATGGCGACTCGTATACGTTCGATACCTGCGCGGACAAGGCCGTAGTTCTCGTAGGCTTCACCGTGCCGCCGTCCGACGACCGCACGCCCGTCGACAAACTGGGTGTGTCATGGCGCATTCTTCGAGGAACACCGCCCGCAGGCTTGAGAGAACCGGCGGTGTTCAGTCAAGCGCAAGTCGTCTTAATCGACTGGACCGAGAGAAACAACAAG
>DATLVW010000780.1:0-5441 GCA_035577085.1 Thermoanaerobaculia bacterium | reverse complement strand
CATCCAGTAGATCTGATCCCAGAGAAGGAGCAGTGCTCGCTGCCCCGAGGCGGCGCGGCGTTCGTTCTCTTCGACGACGAGACGGGCGATCCGTTCCACTTCATCGCGCGCCATGACCGTTCCGGTCGGATTGGCCGGCGTACAGATGCAGATCATGCGCGCGTCGCGAACGTGCGGGCGGATGAGGTCGGCGGTCGGGAGGAAGTTGGTCTCCGGCCCTACGGTGATCTCGACCGCCTGGCCGCGCATCAGGTAGGTGTAGTGGTTGTTGTTCCAGGAAGGGATGGGGAAGATGACTCTGTCGCCCGGGTCGACGATGGCGGAGTACGCAGCGAAGATGATGGGCCTGGCGCCGCCGGCGATGATCGTCGATTCGAGTGGGTACTCGAGGCCGAGTACGTCGTTGTAGTAGCGGATGACCGCCTGGCGTAGTTCCTTGGTGCCATCAGACGGCGGATAGTTCGTCTCGCCGGCCGTGAACGCCTCGGATATCAGTGTCTCGAGCACACGCGGGATGCGGAACTCTTTCGGCGAGAAGTCGCCAACGGTGAGGTTGCAGACGTCGCGGCCGGCTTCGCTGAGCGCGCGGATCTCGGCCGAGATGCGGAGGATCTCGGAACCTGTAAGGCCGAGGGCGAGCTGCGAGAGGCTGCGTTCGTCGCAGACGGGCAATGTTGTCGTCATCGGTGGTGGATTGTAGATCAGTCGATGGGCAGAAACAGCGGTCTGAGAGGATACGACACGTAGAATCTCCGCGGTCGAATCAGCATCTCAAAGAGGGACACCGGCGAAGACCATCCTCGGCTCAGTCCGGTGACCACTATAATCGTCGTGTGAGAAGCCTTCGTACTGCCTTCGCTCTCAGCCTGTTCCTCAGCCTGTTTCTTGTTGCCGGCTGCTCGAAAGAGCAACCGTTGCCGCAGCAGCCGGTCATCGAAGATGACTCGACACCGGTGGACGGCGGGACGGTCATCCGGCGGTTGCAGGCGGACATCAACACGCTCAATCCGCTGCTGATCGCGAGCAAGTACGATCACTACATCGCAGCGTACCTGTTCACGCCGCTGCTACAGCTCGACGCCAATCTGCTTCCCACGACCGCCGGTTCGCTGACCGACAAGTACGAGGTATCTCCGGACGGGAAGCTTTACACGTTCCATCTCAACCCGAAGGCAACCTTTTCCGACGGCACGCCCGTACATGCCAGCGACGCCGTCTTCTCGTTGAAAAAGATCGTCGATCCGAAGTCAGAGTCCGCGGAGTTCGCCGGCTGGTTCGAGAAGCTGGATGCAGCCGGCACCAAAGCCGTGGATGACCACACACTTGTTGTGGCTTTCACAGAAGCGCGCGCACCGCAGCTCGTCTCCTTCAACGGCGTACGCGTGATTCCCGAGCATGTGTACGCGAAAGGGGATTTCAAGTCCGCTTTCGGCATGAGCGCGGTGGGCTCGGGGCCTTACCGGCTCGTCCGGCGTATACCCGGCAAAGAGATTCTCCTGGAGCGCCGCAGCGACTACTGGGGTGTCCCACCGCACATCCAGAACGTCCTCTTCAAAATCATCGGCGACGACAACACGGCATGGAACGCACTGAAACGGGGGGACATCGACGAGACCATCATCGGCTCCGATACCTGGTTGAACGAGAGCCGCCGGCCCGAGCTCCAGAAGACGATCAACTTCCGGCGTTTCTACACACTCAACTACAACTACATCGGCTGGAGCGAGCACGACCCGTTACTCGCGGACAAGCGTGTCCGGCGCGCCCTGGCGATGTGCGTCGACATGCAGTCGGTGATCGACGGTCTCTATCACGGCACGGCACGAGCGATGAACGGCCCGTTCACACCCGACCAGTGGTCGTACAACCCGGAAGTACCGGTGATCCAGTTCAACCCCGAGGGGGCGCGGCAAATCCTCAACTCGATGGGATGGCAGGATACGGATGGCGATGGGATCCTCGACAAGGACCATAAGCCCTTCGCCGTGGAGATCATCATTGCCGGCGGAAGCCCGACATCGGTTGCCTTCACACAGCTCTATCAAGCCGAGCTGAAAAAAGTGGGCATCGATCTGAAGATCTCGCCGCTCGACGGGGGCGCTTTCATCCAGCGCCTGGTCAGCGGCAACTTCCAAGCCGCGTACGCGTCGTGGGATCTTGATCCGGACCCTGATCCCAACGCGATTTATCACTCGTCACAGTTCCCGCCCGGCGGCCAGAATTTTGTTTTCTATAAGAACCCTGCGGCCGACGCGCTCATCGATCAAGGGCGCCACGAGCTGGATCACACGAAACGCGTTGCCATCTATCGCCAGCTCCATGCTCTGCTCGCCGACGACCAGCCGTACACGTGGACGGTGCAGGTGTCGCTGAAATGGGCGCTCACGAAGCGGATCAAGAACGCGAAGGAGAGCAAGGGCTGGGGCTTCTTCTTCTGGTACCCGGGCGAGCTCGATTGGTGGATTCCGAAGTCGCAGCAGGGGAAGTAGGCTCGCCTTGTTGCTTCACGCGGAGACGCGGAGATCGCGAGGTTTCGAATTTCCGCGACTCCGGGTAGTGGGTTCAATTTGAAAACCCGCTCACCACAGAGGCACAGAGGTCACAGAGAACACCTCTGTGTTCTCTGTGTCTCTGTGGTTGCCTTTGCTTGGGCGACGACGATAAGCCGTCCAAATTGACCCGCGACCCGATTCCACGGCTCCGCGGGAAACCGTCTAAACTCGCCGCATGCTCACCTACGTCGTCCGCCGCCTTCTGTATGGCGTTCTGACGTTCTTCGGCATCACCATCGCCATCTTCGCGCTCGTTCACAGCGTGCCGGGCGATCCACTCTCGTTCTATATCGGGTCGCACGGAATGGGCGCGCTCTCCCACGCGGCGCTCGATGAAATCCGGCATGAGCATCACCTCGACCTTCCGATCGTGCAGCAATACGGGTGGTGGCTACGCGGCATCGTCACGCTCGACTTCGGCACGTCCTTCATCGATCACCGTCCTGTCACTGAGCTGATCGCCGAGAAGCTGCCGAACACATTCATCCTGAATTTCGTCGCCTTTCTCGTGGCGGCGTTGATCGGTGTGCCGATCGGACTCTGGAGCGCAACGCGTTCCGGACGGACCTCCGAGCGCGCCTCGGGAGTTGCGTTCTTTCTCCTCTATTCGCTGCCGAGCTTTTGGGTCGCGCTCCTGCTGATGGACCTATTCTCCGTCCGGTTCCACGTCCTGCCGCTTTTCGGAATGACCTCGGACAATTACCTCGACCTGGGTCTGGCGTCGAAGCTTGCGGACCGCGCACTGCATCTCATCCTGCCGGTCGTCACGCTCGCATACGCCCAGATGGCGATCTATGCGCGCTTCTCAAAGTCGGCGCTGACCGAAGTGATCCGCCAGGACTTCATCACGACCGCACGCGCCAAGGGCGCTACCTCGGCCGCCGTGCTCTGGCATCACGCGCTCCGCAACGCGCTCATTCCCCTGATCACGCTGCTCGGGCTCACGCTGCCGTATCTCGTTTCCGGCAGCGTCATCGTCGAAGAGATCTTTCAGTGGGACGGGATCGGACGCCTCTACTTCGACGCGATCTCCCAGCGCGACTATCCGACCGTCCTCGGACTCTCCGTCGCCACCGCGGTAGCCACGCTTCTGGCCAGTCTGCTGGCCGACATCCTCTACGCCGTGGCCGATCCGCGCATCCGCCTGGAGGGGAAATAGCGCATGTGGCGCATCACATGGCGGCGCTTCTGCCGCAGCAAACTGGCACTCGTCGCGCTCGTGTACGTCGGCGTCGTGGCGCTGGTCGCTCTGAGTGCGCCATTTCTAGCTGCCTCCAAGTCGTCGCCGATTCCGTTCGGACCGAATGAGATTGATGTCGCCAATCGTCTTCACCCTCCCGACGCGCAGCATCGCCTCGGCACCGATGAACTTGGACGCGATGTGCTGGCTCGCATGATCCACGGCGCCCGTGTTTCGCTGACCGTCGGTCTCATCGCCACCGCCATGTCCGCGCTCGTCGGCTCGTTCCTCGGCGCGCTTGCAGGCTTCTACGGCGGTGCGGCTGACTGGATCGTGTCGCGCCTGATCGAGATCGTTCTCTGCTTCCCGTTTCTCTTTCTCGTCCTGGCCATCGTGGCGTTTTTCGGGCCCTCGATCTGGACGATCATGCTCGCTCTGGCCATCACCAACTGGACGAGCGAAGCGCGTTACGTCCGCGGCGAGGTGATGCGCCTTAGGGAGATGGAGTTCGCGCATGCGGCGCGCGCGAGCGGTGCGCGCGACTATCGCATCATCTTCCGCCACCTGCTTCCGAATGCGCTCGCCCCCGTTCTCGTCTCCGTGAGCTTCGGTGTTGCCTACGCAATCGTCACTGAGTCCGCCCTCTCATTCCTCGGTCTCGGCGTTCCGCTTCCGACCGCGACATGGGGCAGCATCCTCTCCTCCGCGAAGGAGTTCGTCGAGTACGCTTGGTGGTTGATCGTCTTCCCCGGCCTGGCGATTTTCATGACCGTCGCCGCCTTCAATATCATCGGCGACCGATTCCGTGATGCGCTTGATCCGCGGAGTGATTGACGAAAACAGAACCGACCACCACAGAGACACAGAGATCACAGAGAAACACTTAGAAGAACTCTGTGATCTCTGTGTCTCTGTGGTGCCTGGTTTTATCCCGCGGTCACCGGCAAGCGTGCCTTGAGCGACGCGAGAACCGTCGGCGGCACGAGCCGGCCGACGTCCCCGCCGAGGCGGAAGACTTCTTTGACTAGGCGCGAGGAGACGTAGGTGTACTCGACCGCGGGGAGCATGAAGATCGTCTCCGACTGCGGATGAAGCTCACGATTCATCAGCGCCATCTGCAACTCGTACTCGTAGTCCGAAACCGCGCGGATCCCGCGAACGACGACGCTGGCATCGACGCGGCGCATGAAATCGACCAGGAGTCCCGAGAAGGAGTGCACCTCGACGTTCGGGATATCCGAAGTGCAGCGCACGATCAGCTCCTTCCGCTCGGCGACGGAGAAGAGGGGAGACTTCCCTTCATTCTCGAGCACCGCGACCAGGAAACGATCGAAGAGCTGCGCCCCGCGGCGGATGATGTCGAGATGGCCGTTGGTCAACGGATCGAACGAGCCCGGGTAGATGGCGTTGCGCATTGGGGAAGATGGTACAGGAGGGGGGTGGGGTGTGGGGAGTGGGGTGTGGGAGTGCTGCGAGCTTTCGTGGAGGCCTCGGTGACAACCGGAAGGTTGAATGTTCGGGGTTGATCGTTGCGTGTTGAATGGGACACGCCACCTTCCTGCAGCTTGATTTGCCTCCCACACCCCACACCCCACTCCCCACAAACCAATAGTCAACCTCTTGACGATCGCCCAATCCGAAACTAAGATGATGACCAATTCGAGTGAAACAGATTCGGGAGGGTGTGAGTGATGCGACAGCGGCTGGAG
>DATLVW010000779.1:0-2368 GCA_035577085.1 Thermoanaerobaculia bacterium | reverse complement strand
CTCTGTGTCCTCTGTGTCTCTGTGGTAAAAGCCCTTGAGCACGAACTTTTTACGGCGACCCCACCGCCCCGCCGTTCGTCCTCACAACCTCTCGATAGAACTTCGCGCTCTCCTTCAACGTCCGTTTGAGCGTCGCGAAGTCGACGTGGACGATGCCGAAGCGTTTCGTGTAGCCGTGGCTCCATTCCAGGTTGTCGAGGAGCGACCAGACGAAGTAGCCGCGGACGTCGGCACCCTGTTCGATGGCGCGGTGGACGGAGAGGATGTGCTCGCGCAGGTAGTGGATGCGCAGCGGATCGTTGACGGTGCCGTCGATGGCGGTTGGCGGGTCGTAGAACGCGGCGCCGTTCTCGGTGATGTAAATCGGAGTCGGTCCGTAATGCTCTTTGAACCAGAGCAGGACGGCGGTGAGGGCGGGGGGGTAAACCTCCCAGCCGGTCTCGGTGTAGATCGCGCCCTGCTGGCGGACGCGCGTGGCGCGCTCGATCGGATTCGTCGGATCTGCCTTCGTCACCGCGCGCAGGTAGTAGTTGATCCCAACGAAATCGAGCGGCTGTTTGATGAGGTCGAAGTCTGCGGCGGGAAAGTCGGGCCAGGCCGCGCCGAACATTTCCTTCATCTCCGCGGGGTAGGCACCCTTGAATGCCGGATCCAGATACTGCCGGTTCATGTACGCATCGGCGCGGCGATTCGCGGCAAGGTCTTCTTCGCTCTGCGAGAAGGGATACTTCGGCTCGAGATTCACTACCAGGCCGACCTGATGCTTTCCTTCGGCGCGATACACCTGCACCGCGCGGCCATGCGCGCGCAAGAGGTTGTGCGTCGCGATCGGTGCTTCGAACAGGTTCCGGTGTCCCGGAGCGAGCGCACCGTGCAGATAGCCGCCGTCGGTGACGACCCATGGCTCGTTGAGCGTGGCCCACCACTCCACCGTATCGTCGAGCGCTTTGTACGCAACCGACGCGTACTCGGCGAACCACTCGGCGACGTCGCGGTTGAGCCAGCCGCCGCGATCGTCGAGCGCGGCAGGCAGATCCCAGTGATAGAGCGTGGCCATCGGGCGGATGCCGGCTTCGCGTAACGCATCGACCAGGCGGCGGTAGAAGTCCAATCCTTTTTGATTCACGCGACCAGTACCCTCGGGCAGGACGCGGCTCCAGGAAATGCTGAAGCGGTAGCCCTGCACGCCGAGGTCGCGCATGATGGCGATGTCTTCGGGATAACGGTGATAGTGATCGCAGGCGATGTCGCCCGTATCGCCATTCGTCATCAGGCCGGGAGTGTGGCTGAATCGGTCCCAAATGCTGGGTCCGGCACCGTCGTCCTGCGATGCGCCCTCGATCTGATACGCCGCCGTTGCGGTGCCCCAGACGAATCCGGGAGGAAAGCGAACATCGCTCATCGATTCATTCTCCTCATTGACAGCCACGCGAATTGTGAGTAGCGTACCGCAAAAATGTAAACGTTTACACGAATCGCGCTTTTCCTTGACCCGCGATTCGAAAAAACCGGACGCAAACGTGATCCCCAACCCGCCAGCCAACTGATCGACGAGCACCCATCCATCGACGAATCGCAATCCACTACTCATGCCGATTCCACGGGACGCGCGAAAAACCAGACGCCGCAGCAACGCGGTGGCGGCGACGATTCATGATGTGGCGGCGCGTGCCGGCGTATCCGTCGCCACCGTCTCACGCGTCCTGAATGGCATTGCCGTCGTGCGCGAGGAGACGTCGCGCGATGTCCGTGCCGCGGCCAAGTTCCTGCGCTACGTTCCCAACGTTGCCGCAAGGTCGTTGAGCATTCGCCGCAGCCAGACCATCGGCATCGTTCTTCCCGACGTTCACGGCGAGTTCTTCTCGGAAGTCATACGCGGCATCGACCTGGCCGCGCGGCGCGAGGGGTACCACATCCTCGTTTCCGGTTCGCACAGTGATCCTTCCGAGATGCTCGAAGTCGTCGAGACGATGCGCGGCCGTGTCGACGGACTGATGATCATGGCACCCGATGTCACGCTCGCTCCGATCGAGGAACTGCGGGCCCGTGAGTTGCCGGTCGTTCTTCTCAACGCCGCGGCCGGAACCGGCGACGCCATCACCATCGACAACTTCGGCGGCGCGCGCGCCGTCATGCATCATCTGCACGAGCTCGGACATACGCGCATCGCCTTCGTCTGCGGTCCGCTGCACAACGCCGATGCGCGCGAACGGTTGCGCGGCTACCGGCACGCCATGCGCGGTCTGGAGACTGCGGCGTTACGCGCGCTGGAGTTCCAGGGCGCGTTCACCGAGGAGTCGGGATTTGGGGCGGGGCAGAAGATTGCGGCGACGGTGCCGCGGCCGACCGCCGTCTTCGCCGCCAACGA
>DATLVW010000778.1:0-5230 GCA_035577085.1 Thermoanaerobaculia bacterium | reverse complement strand
CGAGGTGACCAGCAAGCGACGCGGCCTCGGAACTGATGCCTTCTTCGAGATCGCCGTCCGAGCAGATGACGTAGATCCAGTTCTGGACAGGCTTGAATGGATCTTCGGTGTTGAAGCGGGCCGCCATCATCTTCGAGGCGATGCCCATCCCGACGCCGTTCGCGAATCCCTGGCCGAGCGGACCGGTCGTGACTTCGATGCCGGGCGCGTCGCCATACTCTGGGTGTCCGGCGGTTTTCGAGCCCCACTGCCGGAAGCTTTTCAACTGATCGATGGTCATCTCCGGATAGCCGGTTAGATGCAGCAGCGAGTAAAGCAGCATCGATGCGTGACCGGCCGAGAGCACGAAGCGGTCGCGATCCTGCCACGACGGCGCCTTCGGATCGTGGCGCATGAAATCGGTCCAGAGGACGTAAGCCATGTCGGCCATGCCCATCGGCGCGCCGGGATGGCCGGACTTCGCCTTCTCGACGCCGTCGATGGCGAGGAAGCGGATCGTGTTGACGCAAAGCTCTTCCAGCCTGTCCTTCGCGCCGCTCTTCGGCTCGTTGTGCGATTCCGCTTCCGCGATAGCGGCGCTGGCCTCTGCCGCGCCACCTGTCTGTTCGTCCATGTTGCCTCCGGTGCGCCGCGGACTGGGGCAGAGGTTCCCGTTGCTGCCGGAACGCTTTCCGCTGCCCGCGGGCGCGTGGATTATACTCAGGGGCATCCGGTCGAACTCGCAGCGAGTGGAGGACTTCCCTGGCACGAGATGAGAGCGTTACCGTCAAAGGCTCGCCGGTTCGCAGCCTGCAGAAGTTTCTCGAGTCCGAGCTCTCGGCAGAGCAGCGCGCCACCGCGTTGCAGACGCTCCCCGCTGAGTACGCCACACGCTTGGGCGGGATCGTGCTGGCCACCGAGACGATCCCTGTTCACATTCTCAATGCGCTGACGGCCGAGGGCGCCAAGGCGAAGGGCGAAACGGTGGAACAGTTCGCCCGCCGCGCCGGCCGCGAGGGAGCGTCGGACGCGGTCAAAGGCATCTACCGTTTCTTCGCCCTGATCCTCACGCCGGCTGCGCTGCTCAGCAAAGCCTCGAGCATGTGGAGCACGCTCTACAACCGCGGGCAGATGCGCATCGAGAACCAGACCGACCGCGGCGCGACGATCAAGCTGCTCGACTTCCCATCCGAGACCGCCGGCTGCGCGCGGATCACAGGATGGATCGAGCGGATGGCGGAACTGACCGGTGTGAAGGACGTGCGCGTCCAACAGACGCAGTGCTACGCCAAAGGAGCGCCGCATTGCGAATGGAACGTGACGTGGCAGTGAATGTGACCTTCAAGGATTCACCACAGAGACACAAAGAGCACAAAGGTTCTCTGTGTCCTTTGTGCCTTTGTGGTGAATGGTCTAAACAAGTGGCTGAGCACCAGTTGGCTGGTGGCGCGCACGAATCGCAGCGTGGCGCCCACCACTCGCAGCGTGGCGCCGACGAGTGACTGCGTGACGCGCACGCTATCGAGCGTCCCCGTGACCGTATCGGCCAAGCGTAGAATCAGTGTGCCCTTCGCCTCCACGCAAATGAACGTCACCCGCACGGCTTCTGCCGCCTTCACCGCCGAATTCGAGAGTGAGGAGGAGCTGCGCGAAGAGCACCGCACGAATCTCTCGATGGGCGGGCTTCGTTTAGTCACGGCCGAGACGGTCGCACTCAACGCCACGCTCCTGGTGACGCTGCGCGGACCGTGGGCCGGCGAATCGTTCGCACGCGCGACCGTCGTGGCACTCCTTCCCGACGGCATCGCGCTCTCGATCGACGGGAACAGCGACGAACTTCTGTCCCGTCTCATGGCCAAGCCCCTCGGCGATCCGGAACCGCCAACGGAAGAGGCGCCCGAGCAGGAGGAGACGACCGAGAAACGGGAGAACGTCTGGGACCGCATCCGCGGGCTGTCGCAGATGGAGAAGCTCCTGCTGGCCGTGAAAGCCGACCGCAGCGAGCGAGCGCTGCTTCTTCAAGACAACGATCCCCGCGTCCTGCTCTCGCTGCTCCGCAACCCGCGCCTCACGGTCGACGAGGTGGCGCGCCTGGCGAAATCAACGTTCCTGAACTACCAGATCGCCGACGTGATCATGAAGACCACGCAGTGGATGTCCGTCCTCGACGTCCGCCTCGGCCTCATGCACAACGCCAAGACCCCACCCGCCTTCGCGCTACGTATCCTGCCCACGCTCCCGGAGTCGGAGATTCGGAGCATCGCACGCGCCGGCTCGAGCATGGCGCTGAAGACTGCGGCGCTGCGATTGCTGCAAGGGCGTTAGCGTCTTATCCGCAGATGTCGCAGATGTTCGCAGATAGGAGATGGGGTCAGGTCTGAAGTGTGAAGTGACGGAAGATGCCCGTTCCTCGAAGGCAAAGCTGTGTTCCGTCACTTCACACTTCAGACCTGACCCCGTCTCAATCTGCGTCTATCTGCGTCATCTGCGGATAAGGTTTTTCACCAACCCCGCACTGGACGCCATTCATCGACGATCGCATCGCCATCGATCACGTGATAGCGGTCGTACATTGCGGCGGTGAGGCAGGAGTGATTGGGGACGATGCGGAGGCGCGTGCCGACCGGTGGGGGCGCGGACATCCTGAGCTTGCCGTGCTCCTGCGACAGGGCCACGAGGCGCGCATCGAGCGGGTGGAGCGCGACATCGCAGACGAGGCCGTAGCCGAAGGTTGGATCGAGATGATCGGGGCTCGTGTCTTTCGATAGTGCCAGCGCGCCGGCGTCGATGATCGCTTCGCCGCGCTCGGGATAGGAGCCGACGACAGTGGCGAGCACTGAGACGGCGACGTCTTTGCGTGTGCAGGAGCCGAGGGTGGACTGGAAGGCGTCGAAGAAGACGTAGTTGCCGGGGCGCACCTCGTCGGTGTCGGTGAACGTCTCGACGACGGACGTTGTCGGTGTCGAGCCGCTGCTGCGCACTACGCCGGCCAGACCTTCGTTCTCGATCAGCGCGCGGAACCTCGTCAGCGACGACGTCTCCTCGGCGGCAATACGGCGGATCTCATCGACGTCGTGCGCGTTGTATGAGTGGCCGGCGTGCGTGAGCAGTCCCTGAAAATGGACTGCCGGCGAACGGGAGATGGCGATTGCCAGCCGGGCGCTGTCGGGATCGTCGGGATCGACGCCGGCACGGTGATAGCCGCAGTCGACCTTGAGAAAGACGTCGAATGCGTCGTCATGCGCCGCACAAAACTCCTCTACCGCGTGTAGAGCCGCGGCGCTGTCGATGAGAATATTGAACCGCTCGATCCGTGCTGCCAACGCCGCCGCGCGCGCCAGTTTTTCGGGCGCGATCGGCATGGCGTAGGTGATGTCGCCGAATCCCGCGTTCGCGAAGAACTCCGCCTCGGCCATGGTCGAAACGGTGATCGGACCGGTGCCGCCGCCATGCTGCATCCGCCCGATCTCGATCGTCTTGTGCGTCTTCACGTGCGGCCGGAATAAGACCCCCGAGGCCTGGGCCTTGTCGCGCATGCGCAGGCAGTTTTGCTCGACAATGGTGCGGTCGACGAGGAAGGCTGGAGTGGGTATGTTCGCTATGGTCACGCGAAGATGTTGCCACGCGAAGGCGCGAAGACGCGAAGAAATCCAATGAGAAAGATCCTTCATATCGACATGGACGCGTTCTACGCCTCGGTCGAGCAACGCGACCGGCCGGAGCTGCGCGGGAAGCCGGTCATCGTCGGATGGCCGGGCGAACGGAGCGTGGTTTGCGCGGCGTCGTACGAAGCGCGCAAGTTCGGTGTGCATTCGGCAATGCCGGCTACGCGCGCGATGCGTCTGTGCCCCGAGGGGACGTTCATTCATCCGGACTTTGAGAAGTATCGGGCGGTGTCGAAACACATCCGCGAGATCTTCGGACGGCATACGCCGCTCGTCGAGCCGCTCTCGCTCGATGAGGCCTATCTCGATGTCACTGAGGAGTTGACGGGGATTCCGACGGCAACGGAGACGGCGGAGACGATCCGCCGCGAGATTCGCTCCGAGACCCACCTCACCGCCTCGGCAGGCGTGGCCCCGAACAAGTTCCTGGCGAAGATCGCCAGCGACTGGCGCAAGCCGGACGGTTGCTTCGTCATCCGTCCCCACCAGGTGCAGCAGTTCCTCATGCCGCTGCCGGTGCGCAAGATCCCGGGCGTCGGGCCGGCCACGGAGAAGGTGCTGACCGACATGGGCATCGCCACCGTCGGCGACCTTCACGGTTTCAGCAGCGAGCAGCTCGTGGCCCGCTTCGGCAAGTGGGGCACGCGCCTCTGGGAGCTGGCCCGCGGTATCGACGAATCACCGGTCGTGCCATCGCAGAAACGGAAGTCGTGGTCGAGTGAGAACACCTTCCCCACCGACATCACGATCGAAGAAGTGGCCGCGTACATCACCGCCGAGGCGGAGAAGCTATGGAAGGCGCTCAGCGACAAGCAACTGACCGGCCGCACCGTGACCGTCAAGCTGCGCACCGGCGAATTCAAGACCGCCACGCGCCGGCTGACTCCCGAATCGCCGCCATCGAGCGGCGACGATCTCGCTCGCATCGGCACCGAGCTCCTCACCCGCTTCGACTTCCCGCCGAACAGCCGCTACCGGTTAGCGGGAATCGGGATGTCGAACTTTGTCGATGAGGAGGATGAAGAAGAGATAAGCGACGGCTTGTTTCCGGGTTCCAGCTTGGTGTCATCCTGAGACGCCGGAGTCGCCCGCGTGAATCGCGATGTTTGCGCAGTGTGTGCTCGGCGACGGAGGACGTCGAAGGATCTCAAACTTCGCAGATCATGTTCGTCCAGCGCGAGCGATCGTGATCAAGAGACGCTCGAACAGGATCGTCGCATTTTGAGATCCTTCGACCGTCCTACGCCGCCTATCTATGAAGGATGCAACGTCAGCGAATCTTGCGGCGGCTTCGGCGGCTCAGGATGACACAACACGTTTTGTGCGCATCGTTCACAATCTGCGGCCGTTCGGCATGACAGCAATCGCGTCCTCTCGAGTGATCGTCCAATCGAGATTGGTGTCATCCTGAGACTGCCGGAGCCGTCCTCGCGAATCGCGATCCTTGCGCAGTGCTTGCTCGGCGGCGGAGGACGTCGAAGGATCTCAAACTTCGCGAATCGTGTTCGTCCAGCGCGAGCGGTCGTGATCAAGAGGCGCTCGAACGAGATCATCGCATTTTGAGATCCTTCGACCGTCCTACGCCG
>DATLVW010000777.1:0-5172 GCA_035577085.1 Thermoanaerobaculia bacterium | reverse complement strand
CGCCGACGCGTCAGGATTGCCGCCGCACCGGTGCTGATGGCTCGGTCGTCTTCCGGACATCCGAGGGCCCGCACTCTGTCTTCGTCACCGGCGACGAGGTTGCGCCGAAACGTGTACCGAGTGTCACGCTCACCGCCCGCTCGGAGCCGCTCGTTGTCGAAGTCGATCGTGGTGTCACGATCAGCGGGCGCGTCGTTCACGCCGACGGCACGCCAGTCGCCGGCGCCGTCGTCGAGTTGCCGCGCTCTCCGATCGCGCCGCGCAATGCAACGGCCGATTCGGATGGAGCCTTCACGCTCGTCGGAATTGCGGCGGGGCCGACATCGCTCACGGCGGTCTCCTCCGACCGTAGGTTGTCGTCGGCTCCCGTTCCCGTCACGGCACCGGCAAAGAATGTGACGATCACCATGCCGCACGGCGCGCGCATCGAGGGGCGCGTGGTCGATCGGGCGACGAAGCAGCCGGTCACCGACTTCACGGTCTCCGTTCCTTCGCGCGGCAGGCCTGGACCCAGTCCGACGCCGCAGCAGGTCCACGCGGACGACGGCAGCTACGCGATCGACAACGTCGCACCGGGAACATTTCAGATCGCCGTCACTGCCACCGGCTTTGTTACGGCTACGCGAACCGATATCACCGCCGAGGAGGGAAAGACGGTGAGCGGAATCGATGTGCAGCTCGATCGCGGTGCGAGCATCACCGGGCGGGTCACGTCGGGTGGTGCACCGGTGGCCGGCGCGCAGGTAGCGGTCACCGCGAACCGGATGCCGTTCTTCGGTGGCACGACGACCGACGCGGATGGGAACTACACCCTCGATGGGGTTGCGGAAGGGGAGCGTACGCTGCAATTTACGCGGACGGGATACATCGTTCTGCACAAGACAGTCGAGGTCACGGCGGCGAAGGATCTGCATCTCGACGTGGAGCTCGACCACGGTGCCGAGATACGAGGCCGCGTCACGGACCGCGCAGGTCACAACATTCCCGGCGCCAACGTTGCGATCGCCGGTGACCGGAGTGGGCCGAGCAACATGACGCAGACGGATCTCGATGGCAGCTTCGTCATGCAGGGTCTGGCAACCGGGAGCTACCGCGTTACGGCGCGGAAAGAGGGTTACGTCAGCGAGGATGTGAATGACGTTACCGTTCCGCAGACTCAGCCTCTCACCTTCGCGCTCGACCACGGAGCCACGATTACGGGGCGGGTTACCGGTCTGGCGCCCGAGGAGTTGGCGCAGGTAGTCGTGGTGGCCTCCGGAGGCACGTCACGAAACCAGACTCCTGTGGATTCGGCCGGCAACTTCACGCTGCACGGTATGCCTGATGGGCGCATCCGCGTGGACGCGATGCTCTCCACGGCAGGAAGGAACCGGACGGCGCTTCCGAAAATCATCGTCGTCGAGAATGGCGCAGCGCCGCCGGTCGAGCTCGACTTCAGCGAAGGGATCACTATCAGCGGTCACGTGACCCACGCGGGCGCGGCCGTTTCGATGGCCAGCATCATTTTCTTTCCAACGCCGCAAACGGCGCAAAAGAATGCAGCCGCACAGATGGGACAGGGCGGCGGCAGCGGAATGATCTCCCCGGATGGCAGCTACGTAGTCACACTGATGATGCCCGGCGACTACAACGTTCGCATCAATGGCCAGAATCTCGCGTACCAGACGACGTACACCGCCACCAGTAGCAGCACATTCGACATCGACATTCACGGAGCGATGCTGCGCGGTCATGTCGTTGACGCAGCTACCGGTGCTCCGCTGGCAAACGTGCAGGTGATGGTTTTCTCGCGTGCCGTGCAGGCTAACGGATCGGCTACGACCGATTCGGATGGTCACTTTGCGATCGATGCTCTGATCGATGCGATCTACGACCTCCGTGCGACGCGCGAGCCATACTCCGTCGCCACGCAACAGGTCACCGTGTCCGGCGGAAGCGCTCCGGAAGTCGAGGTCCGGTTGGAGCAGGCGCCAGCCGTGACGTTTCATGTCACCGACTCCGTCACGGGTGCACCGGTCGACGCTTCGGTCATGGTCACTACCGATCAGCATGCGAATCCAGCCCAGGCGCAGCGCGTGGAAAGCGGCGTCCTCAAAGCCTGGTTGAAGCCGGGCAACTACATCGCCGCGGTGTTCGGCCGCTACTACATTGGCAAGACCACGAACTTCACGACCCCGCCGGCCGACGTGCAGATCACCCTCGTGCGCGGCGGACAAATGATCATCGAGGCCAAGAGCGCGCAGCAGGTCCGTCTCGACCAGCTCGGCGGGCGCCTTCCTGGTCCTGTACACCCGGGGATCAACGGACCTTATCCGACGATCGCGCCCGGGTCATACCTCTTGTCCGTCCTCGACAACAGTGGCAGCGTCGTGCGCACGGTGCCGGTCGTGATCGTGGCAGGGGAGACTACGACGGTCCAACTCCCCTGATAGCGGCGATGGAGGTCGAGTCACACGGGCATCGTCTGATGCCGCTTGCTGGCGCTGTGTCTCCTCGCAATCGACGATCCGCTATCGCCAGCGGATACGATCGTGGTTAACGCCACGAACCATCAGGAGACGACTTTGTGATGCAGCGCACAGTCTGAGAGCGGGCGGGCTTGAGGTGTGCATCGCGCCAAGCCGACTAATCCAAGCCGCGGGTTTGAATACTTCGCGCCTTTTGATCTCGCTTGAGGAGGAAAACATGCGCCGTATCCCGATCATCATTGCTCTCACGTTCATTTCCCTCACCACATCCGTCGCCTTCGGACAAACGCTTGGAGCTGTACTGACTGCATCGCAGGAGACGCCGCCCACCACCACCCCAGGCTTCGGTAATGCCACGGTGACGTTCGACTCGACGCGCCAGAACATCACCGTCACGATCACGGTCAGCAACCTCGGCGCTCCAATCAACAACTTCCACATCCACGAAGCCGCAGCGGGCGTGCCTGGACCGGTTGTCGAGAATCTGATCGGACTCGGCGGAACCTTCGTCAACGGCACGATGACAGGAACGTTTCCGATTGCCGCCGATGTCGCGCTCAGGATGGTCCAGAACCCCGCCAACTTCTATGTGAACGTGCATACGACGCAATTTCCCGGCGGCGCCGTTCGCGGCCAACTCGCATTCGTGAGCGGCGGTCCGGTGACCTATGCCGCGGAGTTGCGCGGCGCCAACGAAGTGCCCCCGACCGGCAGCAGCGCGTTCGGCGGCGCGTTCATCACGTTCGATCCGATCAACAACAACCTCACCTGGGAGGTCAACACGAGCGGGATCGTCAGCCCGACGCTGTCCCACATTCACAAAGGCGTCGCTGGCCAGAACGGGAACGTGCTCATCAACTTCGCGACGGGACCGTCGCAAATCCCGAATGGCCGCACAAATGGGACGATCGCGGTTGGAAGCCTCGATCCATCCGACCTGACCGCGTTGGCAAGTGCATCGACCGCTACTGGCTACTACGTCAACGTCCACTCCAGCGCCTTCGGAGGCGGTGAGATACGAGGGCAGCTCGCCGCTGCGAATGAGTACGATGTTGCCGTCGCCGGCAAGGTCACGAACTTTGTTACCGACGTGCGGGTCTTCAACCCTTCCTACACGCAGAGCACCGTCGCGCTGATCGAGTTCATGACGGGCGGCACCACCGCCGCTGCATCGACGGTGGTCAACATTGCGCCGCGCGGTACCGCCGTTCTGGACGATGTCGCCGGATCGTCCGGCCTCAACGTCGCCGGCTCGATCGGCGGGCTGCGGGTCTCGAGTGTGTCGCAGCTCGCAGTGACTTCCCGCATCTACGCCGATCTGCGTTCATCCGCCAAAGGAACCCTCGGCTTGTTCGTCCCCGCGGTAGCGCGTGGCGGTGGACTGCGCCGCGGGGTCCTGCCGCAGCTCTCGAACACGGCCGGCGGTTACCGCACGAATATCGGCTTCTTCAACCCGAATCCGGAGCCGGTCACGCTACGTCTCGAGCTGCATGACGCCACCGGAACACTGGTCGGCCAGAACACGCTGACGCTCGGACCTCTATCGCAGCAGCAGAACGCGATCGGGGTTTACTTCCCCGGAGTCGATCTCTCCAACTCGGCCAACCTGACGATGAGCTTCGACGCTTCGGCGTTGATCCTCGGCTACGCCTCCGTCAACGACAACGTCTCCGCCGATCCGAGCTTCGTCGCTGCGCTGCCCGACAGCGGCGTCGCGACGAACTAGCGGTCATCGATTCGAGCAAGCCGCGCCGGACTCGTATCCGGCGCGGCTTTCGATCCAGCCTCACCAGGCGACAGGAGTCGCAACGTAGCCGATCGACAAGTCGGTCACGTTCGTGGCAGTCGATCCGCTACTCTATGCACCATGTCCTGGCGCATCGACAAGCAGGCGAACGGCAAGTTCGCGATCTACTCCAGCCGCGTCGACGACTACATCGTCATCGACGCCGACGAGGCGGAGATCGAGCGCATCTATACGGAGAAAGGCATCAAGGTCTACCTCGCCAGCGCCCGCGCGCAGATGACGACGCGTGTCACGCCCGTCGCTCCCGGCGGCGAGGCGAAGATCGATGCCAGCCGCCAGCGCGGCGCCACGCCAAAAGAGGGCGTTGTGCCGATCGGGGTGACTGGGTTCACAATGAGCGATGAGTGATTGGTGTTACATCCATCGCAACGGGTTCGCGGTCTACTGTTGAACTGAAGTCGTGAGCGTGACACCTGGTCGCGGGAAAACGAACCCGAGGCCGCCGTCCATTCAACACGAAACATTCAACGTCCAACATTCGGTTTCTCAGAGCGCATGTCCTCGCCGGTACTCGATTTCTCGCCCGTCGCCGTGACGTTTCAGGCGATCGGGACGCTGCTGCTCGCCCTCGTTCTCGGGCAGATCGCGCGGACGTTCGGCTGGCGTTACGTGAAGCGCTGGGCGCTGGCATTCGTGTCGATGTTCTGCGCCATCGTGGCCGTGCGCGTCTACATCGCCACTTCGCAACCGTGGCCCTGGTGGCTCGTTTATATCCTCGCGCAGTGGGTTTTCCTCGCCCTCTTGTTCGCCGGCTGCCGCGATCTCATCGACAATCCTCTCCCGCTCAAGTTCCTCGGATTCGCGACGCCGATGACGCTGGCAGCATCAATTCTGATCGTCATCGCCGCTCCCGAATTCGGCGCGCTCTTCATGATCGAGGCAGGCATCGTCAGCGTT